>JAURYC010000053.1 GCA_030654105.1 Deltaproteobacteria bacterium | reverse complement strand
CGAAAGCTCCGGACTTTGGGTTTGAAGCCCAAACCGACGTAAATCAAGCTGCGCTCTATCGCATGTCCGGCGATCGCAATCCTCTGCATATCGACCCAGCAGTAGCCAAGGCCGTTGGCTTCAAAGAGCCCATTTTGCATGGGCTTTGTACTTATGGAGTTACCTGCCGCCGGTTTGTCCAGGAAGTCTTGCAGGGAGATTCGGGAAAGATTAAATCTTACTCGGCCCGCTTCAGCAGCCCGGTAATTCCGGGGGAATCACTTCAGACCAAGGTGTGGCAGGCGCGCCCTGACCTTTATCTTCTGGAAGTTTATAATTCTAAAGGGGAGGCCGTTCTCCGCAACGGGGTGATAGAGTCCAGGTAATAAAGTTCGGAGTTATTAGTTCGGAGATCGGAGTTATAAGTTCAAGAGAAATTCTCCGAACTCCGAACTGAGCAGGGTGAAGATTTAAACAGGGATGACCTCCGGGGGACGAACTTCCTTCATGGTAATGGCCTCGGTCGGGCAGGTGACGGTGCAAACGCCACAGCCCATGCATTTCTCCGGGTTGATCCGAGCTTTCGGTTCTTCTCCTTCAATTACGATAGCATCAAAATAGCATCGCTCAAGGCAAACTTGACAGCCAAGGCAATCGTCAGCGTTGACCCAGGCCTGGAAACGGCTCGGGTCAACAAATTTATGAGGGTTGGGCAATTTCCAATTTATGCAGCAATCCCGGCAGCAGTTGCAGATAATATGATCGACCTTTTGACGGTTATCGACGATATGGATCAACCCTTCTTTTTCGGCCTGGTGCAATAAGCCCATGGCTTCCTCTTTGGTGATCGCCCGGCCCGTTCCTCTTTGGAGGGCATAATCGGCAGCACGGTTCACCTGGATACAAATCTCTACAGGTTTACCACATTTCCCATCCACCACCCGGCAGGTGCACCGGGTCACAGCCAGGGTTCTGGCCTGATTGACAATTTCCCGGACATCCTCCAGGGCTAACACTTTTGCTTTGGACTCAATGGTCGCCCCCACCGGGACGATGCGTACAGCTGGTTTAGGAAGAAAAGCTTCGACGACCCTTCCAAACTCCGCCCATTCTTTGGCGGTATATTCCTTCCAGAGGTTGTAGAACTCTGGGGTTGCTCCTGGCCAAAGGATGGAACTGTCGTGAAATTGAGGGACAGTTTTGACCCGGTAGTAGCGAGGATCTCCTTCCTTTTTGGATATGAAAAGCAGTCCTTTAAGGAACAGGGTTTTAACCATCTCCTCTACTTTTTCCTGGGTAATTCCAGTCTTGGTGGATAACTCCGGAACGGTGGCCGCAGGGAAAGCGGCCAGCAGGATTTTGATTTCTTTCTCGTCAGCGATCTTCTCTATGATCCGGGGGAGAATTTTAGATGTAGGAGCCCCTAACAGTTTGGAAAGTTCTTGATACGAATTTTGGTCTGTCATAATCGACGATCTCCTTGTTACAAATTATTGCGCCGGTTGGTTTGCAGAGTTACGCTACTCATTTTTTAAGTTTTCGTCAATGAAAATTTAGAGGATCTAAAATCCTCCACAAAATTCTGTGGAAAAGTTGTGAAAAAGGTGAGTAATGAACCATGTAATTAGAGAAAATCAGTTGTTTTTTTGCAAGTTGCCTATTTTTGAAGCAATAAAAAAATTAATAATATCAATGAATTATTAAGGATATAAAGCAAGAAGCGCTGTGGGATTTATTTTCTGTGGGTTAAGGTTTCCAAAATCATGGATTGTCAACAATTTTTGAGGTGGTGTGTCCGAAAATGCCGAAATAGAGGGGTTCTCCGCTTTCTTTGCGCCGAGGATTTTGATTTGGCTTTCTTCTCCGCCTAGGGCGTTTGCAAGCCTCTGAAATTAAAATTAATTTAATAGCATAGGAAATTCCTTTTTGGACACGGATTCACCCTGTTAGATGTTTACTATCTAACAGGGTAAACCCAGATTATCAGGATAAACTAAAAAGAAAATAATTATCCGCGGTTATCTGCGTAAATCTGCGTCCTATTAAATTTAATTCAAGGGCAACCCTCAGGTAGAAAGCAAAGTCCATTTTTGAATATAAGAGAATTCCCTTTGGAATGGAAAGTGGAAACCTTTTACCCTCCGCTGGAGGCCGGCTATTTGTTATACTTTCCAGGATCTGGGGCGGGTGTTTTCAGCGCAGATCTTGTGCCGGGCGAAGTGGCGCTGCCGCAGGTTGAAGGGGAGGTAGGCAAGATAGGGATGGAGCGCCGGCCAGAAATCTTTCCGTTTCCAGATGGAGGAGAAGCTGTAGAACTCCCGCCAGGCCCACTTCCAACCTTCCCGCAGCTGCTCGGGCTCCATGAGCTGGGGCCGGAAGTGGGGCGCCAGGATCTCCTGGTTGGGCACCAGCCACCATTTATCCTGCAGGAGGCGCCCCTCCGCCTGAAGCCGGGTATAGAGGCGGGTTCCAGGGTAGGGGGTCAGAATGGCAAACTGGGCTAGGATGACCTTGTTGGCGATGGCAAACTCCACGGTGCGCTCGAAGACCGAGGGATCGTCGAAGTCGAAGCCGAATATGAAGGCCGCATAGGCGATGATGCCGTGATCGTGCAGCTTACGGATCACCTCCCCGTAACGCGCCGGGTTATTCTGGGGCTTCCCTATGGTTTTCAGCTGGGGGCTCAGGGATTCGAAGCCGATGAAGAGGGCCTTGCAACCGCTCTTCTGAAGAATCTTGAGGTTCTGCTCATTATCCAGGCCCGCCAGGGAAGCCTCGCCGATCCATCTCAATTTCAGGGGCTCAAGGGCCGTAAAGAGCTTCTGGAAGTAGGGTACGTTGCCGATCACGTTATCGTCGGCAAAAAGAATCCCCCACCGGGTCAGGCCCTGGACCTCGGCGACTACTTTCTCGATCTCGCGCATCCGGAAACGGCTGCCGAAGACCGGGTTTACCGTACAGAAATCGCAATCAAAGGGGCAGCCCCGGGTGGTCTGAACTACATCCAACGGGACGTAGCTGCGGGAGTGGGACTTAAAGATTCCCCGCTGAGGGACCGGAGAGTGGTTCATATCCACCACGCCGTCCTGCCGGTAAAACCTCTGCAGACGGTTGGCCTGGAAATCCGCTATAACGCGGGGCCAGAGGATTTCCGCCTCCCCCACTACAACTACATCGGCATGGGCCGAAGCCTCTTCCGGCAGGACGGTCGGATGGATCCCTCCCAGGACCACCTTGACCCCCTTTTCCCGACAAGCGTCGGCGATCTGGTAAGCCCGATAGGCGGTCTTGGACATCACGGAAATGGCCACCAGGTCCGCACCTTGGAAGCCGTCGTTGAGGTCGATGGGGTGGATCTGATCATCGGAGAACCCCACGTCGATATCGGGAGGGGTAAGGGCCGCCAAGGTGGCTAGGGCCAGGGGGGTCAGACGGGCGCTGTCTTCCGCCGCTGCAGAGATGAATTCAATCCTCATTTGCTATTCATACAGTAAATAAAAGTGTTGAGCAACCTCTTTTTTCTGCTCCGGCAAACAAAACTCGCTGGGGGGCATTCTCTTCAATCAATCTGCCTGACCGCATCAGGGATAAGAGGTCAAAGGGTGGTCTCAAGTCAGTTCAGAACCCGGTCCGCATTCGCGGAAATGGGAAAAGAAAGAAAATTGGTGGATTTATGGAAAACTGGGAGGATGGCAAGAAATTTAGTATTTTTATGGGAATTGTGATATAGAGAAAAAGATTTAAAACTGTTCGCTGGCGGGAGGTTTTTGGTGCAATCGAAAATAAAAAATTTAAAACTCAAGCCTTCATTCAAAGTTTTAGAACCCGGACTTAGAAATTGGCTCTTTTTTTCTTGCACAGTTTTTTGCCTTTTGTTCAATTCCTGCGCAAGCCTAAAAATCATACCAGAAGAAAAGATTGTAAAAGATAAATTTTCCCGCACTTATTCCATGGATTTTACGTCATTCCACCCCAAGCTGAACTCGGCCCTCCAAGAGTATGCCCAAAGGCACAAAGGGAACTCTTTTCGAGTCGTGCGCCTCGGAAGCGACGGGGTCATGATCCGCGGTTATTTTAAAAGTGACAATCATCAGGAGCGTTTTTCTACTGAGATCACGGTAAAACCGGCCGGCCAGAAAAAAACCCGGTTGGAGATTAAACTTTCCGCCAACAATCCTACTGTTTCTCCAGATTCTTTCGAAAAGGCCTCCCAGGAACTTTTCCAGATCATTGCAAGAGGAACGGGAGTCTCCCCCCAAGAATAAAGTATCAGCAGGTCTGCTCCTATTTCGCCCAGCCTGGTGAAAAGCCAGCAGGTCGTTCTAATGCCCGGTTTTTTCTAAAAGAGTTTGGCGAGCCGTTCATCTTTATCTCTTTTCTCTGTTTAAAAGCTGCACAATCCTTTATTCCTAATTGTTCGCCGTGTAAATCAACAAGTCCATAAGCGTTTATGATCTATCAAGCTATGTTTGCCATTATTACCCCTGCCTTACTCATGGGAGCGGTCGCCGAGCGCATGAAGTTTAAAGCCTTTTTTATCTTTACTCTCCTCTGGTCCACTCTGGTTTATGATCCCATCGCCCACTGGGTCTGGGGAACGGGTGGGTGGATCCGCAAAATGGGGGGCTTGGATTTTGCCGGGGGGGATCGTGGTCCATATCAGTTCGGGAGTTTCGGCGTTAGCTGCAGCCATCCTCATGGGAAAACGCAAGGGCTTTGGGGCGGAGCCCATGGCTCCATAGCCTACCGATGACCCTCGCTGGGGCAGGTATCCTCTGGTTTGGATGGTTCGGATTCAACGCCGGAAGCGCCATTGCCGCCGGAATGTTGAGCACCAGCGCTTTCGTAGTCACCCATATCGCCGGGGCTGCAGGGGCCCTTTCTTGGGCGCTGGTCGAGTGGGTTTACAAAGG
>JAURYC010000052.1 GCA_030654105.1 Deltaproteobacteria bacterium | reverse complement strand
TACCTAAACAATTACACGCGCTTTTTGGTTCTCGGGCCCCAGGTCAGCGACAGAACAGGAAGGGATAAAACCTCGCTCCTGTTTTCCATCCCGGATTCGCCGGGATCTCTTTACGAAATCCTAAAACCCTTTTCCGAGAAGGCGATCAACCTGACCAAAATCGAATCCCGGCCCATTAAGGATAAGCCCTGGGAATACGTCTTTTTTCTGGACTTTGAAGGCCATACCACGGACCCGCACATTCACGAGGCGGCAACTGAATTGAAAAAGAAAGTTCTTTTTTTAAAACTTTTGGGTTCCTATCCCCGGAGTTTGTAGGCCAAAATGATTTCTGATCCGTCCAGGATAAAACAACACCCTTCCTTCCATCCTGCTCTTCCTGCTAAGGGGCGGGGAAGGGGGAGAGAGAATCGTAACTGGTGGTGGCGAGGCGTCCATAGGGAGGGGAACTGCCTACCGCCGGAGAGCAGCCTCTGATTTAAGAAATCAATCGGAGAAAGAAGCCGGGGCAGTTTTCAGGAGTCCCCGGCTTTTTTTTCGCCACAGAGGACACAGCGCGGCAGAGCCGCAACCAAAAGAAATCACCCCCTCCCAACCCTCCCCCCTCGAGGGGGAGGGATAGGGTGGGGGGGATTGCTTAACAAAATTTCGAGATTTTGCACGTTAGTAGTACAGAGAGCGCAGAGATGAGTATTCGCCAAAAAGCAAAAAACAGGAGAGCGGTGAAAAAAATATAAAAGGAGGTTTCATTTATGGCTACTCCATCCTTGAGGGAATTCAAAAACCTGGCCGCACGGGGGAACCTCATTCCAGTGTGTGAGGAAATACACTTTGACTGGGAAACCCCTATTTCGGCCTTCCGGAAGATTGAGGATGGCAAGTTCTCTTTTCTCTTCGAAAGCGTTGAAGGCGGGGAAAAATGGGGACGCTACAGTTTCCTGGGTTCTGGACCCTCGCACCTGTTTCGCAGCAAAGGGGAAGAATTCGAAATTCTCAAAAATGGGAATGTTCTGCGCCAGGGAAGAGAGAAAGACCCTCTCCGGGCTCTGCAGGCTTTCTTGGAAGAATACCAGCCTGTACCCCAGGATTCCCTTCCGCGCTTTTTTGGGGGGGCGGTTGGTTATGCCAGTTACGATGCAGTTAGATCTTGGGAAAGGATCCCGGAACTTCTGGCCCAAGATCTGAATCTTTATGACTCCTATTTCATGATCATGGACACCCTTCTGGTTTTCGATAACGTGAGGCAAAAGATTAAAGTGATTGCCAACGTGATTTTAGACGGATCCCAGCCTTTGGAGGATGCTTACCGGCAAGCGGAGGAAAAAATCCAGAGGATCAAAGCCAGCCTGCATTCCCCCGCCGGTCCTTCCCCTCCGAAGAAATCTTTTTCCCCATCTTCCTTAAGTTCTAATCTGAGTCCGGAAGAATTTAGGCAAAAGGTGGAAAGGGCCAAGGAATATATTCAGGCCGGGGACGTTATCCAGGTCGTGCTTTCTCAGCGGTTTTCCACCGCCCTTCATTGTGAGCCCTTCGATGTATACCGCGCCCTGCGTTCCATCAATCCCTCGCCCTACCTCTTTTATATGCAAATGGATGATACCATTTTATTAGGAGCGTCTCCGGAAGTGATGGTCCGTTTAGAAGGGAAGCAGATCGAACTCCGGCCGCTCGCCGGCACCCGCCGGCGGGGAAAAACCCAGGAGGAAGACCGGAGGATGGAGCAGGATCTCCTGGCGGATGAAAAAGAAAGAGCCGAGCACATCATGTTGGTTGACCTCGGGCGGAATGACGTGGGCCGCGTGGCCGAGATCGGGTCAGTCGAGGTAACGGAATTGATGGGGGTGGAACGCTATTCCCATGTGATGCATATCTTCTCCAACGTCCGGGGCCTTCTCGCCCCGGGCAAGACCGCTTTCGACGTATTCCGGGCGACTTTTCCGGCCGGGACCGTGTCCGGTGCGCCGAAGATCCGGGCCATGGAAATTATCGAAGAATTGGAGCCCGTCCGCCGGGGGCCTTACGCCGGAGCCGTAGGCTATTTTGGGTTTTCCAAGAATATGGACACCTGCATTACCATCCGCTCCATTCTCATTAAAGACGGGAAAGCGTATATCCAGGTTGGGGCGGGAATTGTCGCCGATTCCGAGCCGGAGAAAGAGTTCGAAGAGACTTTGAACAAAGCCCAGGCCATCTTTCAATCCATTCGGCAAGCCGAGGAGGGGTTGCCATGATTCTTTTAATCGACAATTACGATTCTTTTACTTTCAACTTGGTGCAGTACCTGGGTGAGCTGGGAGAAACATGCCTGGTTTACCGCAACGACCAGATTAACCTATCCACCATCTGTAAGATAAAACCCAAGTACCTGGTTGTTTCACCTGGGCCCTGTACCCCGCAGGAGGCCGGAATTTCCGAGAGGGCAATCTTGCAGATGGCCGGCCAGATTCCCGTCCTGGGAGTATGTCTGGGCCACCAGTGCATTGGCTCGGCTTTCGGAGGGAAAATCATTCGGGCCAAGAGGTTGATGCACGGGAAGAGTTCTCTGATCTATCACGACGGCAAGACCCTTTACCGAGGCCTCCCCAGCCCATTTCCGGCCATCCGGTACCATTCCCTTCTCATCGAGCGGGAAAGCCTGCCGGAGTGCCTGGAGATTTCAGCGGAGACCGAGGAAGGGGAAATTATGGGCGTCCGGCACAAAATTTTTCCCGTTGAAGGCGTCCAATTTCATCCGGAATCGATCATGACCCCGGGAGGAAAAATCCTCCTGAAAAATTTTTTAGCCATAGAGGAGAACAACCATGCTGAAAAGATTCATTGCTAAAGTTGCGGCCGGGCAGGATCTGAGCGAAGAGGAAGCTTCCCAGGCTATGGCCCATATTATGGAAGGAGAAGGCTTGCCCACCCAAATCGCTGCCCTTTTAACCGCCCTGCGCATGAAAGGGGAGACCAACCAGGAGATCGCTGGCTTGGCCCGGACCATGCGAGCCAAGGCCGTACGTATCCAGGCCCAAAATGGCGAGGACGTTGTGGACACCTGCGGCACCGGAGGGGATGGCCAGGGGACCTTCAACATTTCCACGGCGGTGGCGTTCGTGGCCGCAGGCGGCGGATTGACTGTGGCCAAGCATGGCAACCGGTCTGTCTCCAGCCGCAGCGGGAGCGCTGATGTCCTGGAGGCCTTAGGGGTCAACATTTCCCTGCCCCCGGAAAAGGTCGAGGAATCTCTGCAAGAGCTAAAAGTGGCTTTTCTATACGCCCCTTCATTCCATCCGGCCATGAAGCACGCTCTGGGCCCGCGCCAAGAGATCGGCATCCGTACGGTCTTCAACCTCCTTGGCCCCTTGACCAACCCGGCAGGGGCGAATGTCCATCTTTTGGGTATCTACCGGGAAGATTTAATCCAGCGGGTGGCAGAGGTACTGAGAAACTTAGGCAGCAAGGCCGCCTTCATCGTTCATGGTGCCGACCACGGCGACGAGATCAGCATTACCGGCAAAACGACCCTCTGCCAGCTTCAGAATGGAAGCATCGAGCAATACCAGATTGAGCCAGAAGAGGTGGGTTTGAAGAAGGCGAGTTCGGAGGCCATCCAAGGCGGGACACCCGCCAAGAATGCCGAAATCCTGCGCGGAATCCTGAGGGGAGAACCCGGCCCGGCGCGGGATGTTGTTTTATTGAACGCAGCCGCCGTCTTTGTAGCGGCCGGAAAGGCAATGAACTTCAAAGAAGGAATCGAGGTGGCCCGGGAGGCCATTGACTCAGGCAGGGCCAGGAAGAAACTTGATGACCTCATCCGATTTTCCAATCAGAATTCCACCCCCTCCCATCCCTCCCCCCTCGAGGGGGAGGGGGAGGGTGGGGGGAGGTGACCAAAAAAATGTTTTTGGAAAAAGTGGCGGCAATGAAAAGGGAAGAGGTTCATAAAAGAAAAAATTTATCATCCTTGCAAGAAATGCAAAAGAAGGTTTCTGACCTTCCGGCTCCGAGGGAATTCCTGCGGGCGCTCTTGAACAAGTGCCCCATGGCCCTGATCGCCGAGATCAAGCGCGCTTCCCCCTCTGCCGGAATGATTCGGCAGGACGCTGACATCCAAGGGATTGCGCGAAAATACCAGGCGGGAGGGGCCAGCGCCATTTCAGTGCTCACGGAGGCCCGGTTTTTTCATGGAGCCCTCGGCCACCTCGTAATGGTTAAGGAAGCCGTTTCTCTCCCCGTTTTGCAGAAGGATTTCATCATCGACCCTTTTCAGATCTATGAGGGGAGAATCGCCGGGGCGGATGCTCTTCTACTCATCTCTGCGATTCTTGACCGGGAAAAATTGAAGGAATTGGCCACGCTGACCAAGTTTTTGGGCATGGTTCCATTGGTCGAAGTTCACGATGAGGAGGACCTGGAAAAAGTTTCTGGCCTTCCTCTTCCACTCATCGGGATCAACAACCGCAACTTGCAAACCCTTGAGGTGAACCTGGAGGTAACTTGCCACCTCATCAAAAAAATTCCGCAGGGGACGATGGTCATCAGCGAGAGCGGGATTAAAAACCGGGAAGATGTTAAACGCCTCCAGCAAGCGGGCGCGAGGGGCGTTCTAGTGGGGGAAGTATTGATGCGCTCCGCCGATCCTGCGACCAAGATCCGGGAGCTTTTGGGACGATGACTTGGATCAAAATCTGCGGGATCACGAATGTTCAAGATGCCCTGGAGGCAGCTTCCCTGGGGGTAGATGCCCTGGGCTTTATTTTCGCTCCGAGCCCGAGAAGGATCGAACCTTCCGCTGCGCGGGAGATTATCGGCTGCCTTCCCCCGTCCGTCCTGAAAGTAGGGGTTTTTGTCAACGATGAATTGCCGGAAGTACAGCGCATCGCGGATTATTGCGGCCTGAACACAGTCCAATTTCATGGACAGGAAACTCCGGAATATTGCCGCCAGGTATCTCTGCCGGTGATCAAAGCCGTAAGGGTAAAAAATTTAGAGAGTCTGCAAGAGATGGAGAAATATCCTTTCGCTTCCATTTTGTTAGACGCCTGGAGTCCGGACCAGGCTGGGGGTACCGGAAAACCCTTCGGCTGGGAAATGGTTCTGGAAGCTCGTAAAAAAAGAAATTTTATCCTTTCCGGCGGCCTGAATCCTATGAATGTTTACCAAGCGATTCAAATGTTGAAGCCGATCGGCGTGGATGTCTGTTCCGGTGTAGAAAAGACGCCGGGGGAAAAAGATGGCAACAAAATGAAAGAGTTCATAAAGGAGGTCAGAAGAGCAGATGGTTCAACCCGATAAAAGAGGGCATTTTGGGATTTTTGGGGGCAAATATGTCCCGGAAACCTTGATGGCTCCGTTAGAAGAATTGGAGAAGGCCTATCTCGCTTCCAAAAAAGATGGGCCGTTCCAAAAAACAATGGCTGACTATTTAAAAGATTATGCGGGGAGACCTACCCCCCTTTATTTCGCGGAAAGGCTTACCGAGGAATTCAAGGGCTGCCGCATTTACCTTAAACGGGAAGACCTGGCGCATACGGGGTCTCATAAAATCAACAATACCCTGGGCCAGGCTCTGCTGGCCCAGAAGATGGGGAAGAAAAGGATTATTGCCGAAACCGGAGCGGGTCAACACGGAGTTGCTACGGCCACTGCCGCTGCTCTCACTGGGCTGCAATGCGCGGTCTATATGGGGGAAAAAGACATTCAGCGGCAATCCCTGAACGTCTTCCGGATGAAACTCCTCGGCGCCGAAGTAATTCCGGTTACCTCGGGGTCCAGGACTCTGAAGGATGCCATTAACGAAGCGATTCGGGACTGGGTGACCCACGTTCGCGATACCTATTATCTGATCGGATCCGTGGTTGGACCCCATCCCTATCCTATGATGGTCAGGGACTTTCAAGCGGTGATCGGTAAGGAAGTGAGGAAACAGGTAATGGAGAAAGAAGGACAGCTGCCGGATTGCCTGGTGGCCTGCGTGGGGGGTGGAAGCAACGCCATCGGCCTGTTCCACCCGTTTTTAAAAGATGGAGTGCGCCTTATTGGCGTAGAAGCTGGAGGGCTGGGATTGTTTAGCGGTAGACACGCAGCGTCGCTGAACGCCGGCTATATCGGAATGCTTCACGGAAGCATGAGTTACATCCTGCAGGATGGTTCCGGCAATATCGTGGAGACGCATTCCATTTCCGCGGGTTTGGATTATCCGGGGGTTGGGCCGGAACACGCCTTTTTTAAAGAAAGCGGCAGAGCTGAGTATGCCACCGTTACGGATGAGGAAGCCCTGGAGGCTTTTCACCTCCTTTCCCAAACCGAAGGAATCCTCCCCGCACTGGAAAGTGCCCATGCCCTGGGTTACGCTGGGAAAATTGCTCCTTCCCTGGGGAAAGATCAGATCATGGTGGTGAATCTGTCGGGGCGAGGAGACAAAGATGTGCAAACGGTCGCTAAAAGAATGGGAGTTGAATTATGAGCAGGATCGATCAGACGTTCAAGAGCTTAAGACAAAAAGGCCAGTCAGCCTTGATTCCTTTCATCGTGGCCGGGGATCCGGACCTCGCCACCACAGAGGCCCTGGTTTTGCAAATGGCGCAAGCCGGAGCGGACATCATTGAACTGGGGGTGCCTTATTCCGATCCGCTTGCCGATGGCCCAACCATCCAAGCTGCCTCGCAGCGGGCTTTACCAAGAGGGGTCAACCTCAAGTCGGTATTAACCCTGGCTAAAAATTTAAAGGAGAAAACCATCCCCCTGGTCATCATGACTTATTTCAATCCTATTTACCAGTATGGATTGAAGGCTTTCGCCGGAGAGTGCAAGGAATGCGGAATCGCAGGAGTAATCATTCCAGATCTCCCGCCGGAAGAAGCAGGGCCGTGGATTGAAGAGGCCAGAAAAGTTAGAGTAGATACGATTTTTTTAACGGCTCCGACCAGTACCCCCGAGCGAATCCGTAGGGTGAGCAAGAAATGCCGCGGGTATATCTACCATGTAGCGGTAACAGGGGTAACCGGAGTGCGGGAAAAATTATCCGCAGACCTGGAGCCGGCAGTCCGCAGGATAAGAGAGATAAGCAAAAAGCCGGTAGCCGTTGGGTTCGGCATTTCCACACCGGAGCAAGCCAAGGAGGTGAGCCGCTTTGCCGATGGAATCATTGTGGGCAGCGCGATTGTCAAGATTATGGAGGATGGAGCGGGGAAGGAAGATATGATTCGCCGGGTGGGATCTTTTATTACATCCCTCGCTGCCGCCTGCCATAAGAAGGCGGAGAGGTGCTCAGCACCTCCCCCGCCTTTCCCTGGCCTATAGCATACGAATTCATGAGCGAAAATGAAAAATAAAGGAGCAAGAAAATTTCCTTGATTGGCGCCTGCGGTCAGTGCTATATTTATTGCCCTGTCTATGACCGTAGCGACTTGAAAACAGTTTCTTCCTAAAAAAATGGGAGAAAGCAGAATGTCTCGGTTCATCGCAACCCCATTTCTCTTCCCAAAGAGGGATGGGGTTTTTTGTTTAGGCGATTATCTACCTAAGGGGGGAAGGTATGCTGGAGAGGGGGGCTTTTATTTTAAGAAGGGGGTGATTTTATGCCAATCTATATCATGCTCACCAACTTAACCGATGAAGGGCGGAAGACGGTAAAGGAAAAACCGGCAAGGATCAAAGAGGTCAACAAGGAAGTAGAAAAAATGGGGGTCAAGGTCCTTTCCCAGTATGCCCTCCTGGGTGCCTACGACTTCGTGAACATCCTGGAGGCTCCTGATAACAAGACCATAGCCCGGGTGGCCGTCGCCTTAAGTGCCAGGGGTACATTGCAGACTACAACCCTTGCTGCCCTCTCCGTTGACGAGTTCATCGACATGCTGAAAAAGTAAAATAGGAATCGAACAAAAGCCGCTTCCCCATAAATCCAGCATACCTTCCTATCAATTTATTTTATAGGAAATTACTTTTTGGATACGGATATGCACAGAAAGTCGCTTAGCGCTTAGCGCTATGCGCATAGCGTCTTTTTTGTATCTGCGGTTATCTGCGTAAATCTGCGTCCTATTAAATTTTGAAGAGAGAATTTTCATGGATTTTTTCACCGTTACCTTGATCGCCGTTGGCCTGGCCATGGATTGTTTTGCCGTAGCCATCACGAGCGGAATCGCTATTAAACAATTAAAAATCAACCATGCTCTACAGATTGCCCTGTTTTTTGGAGGTTTTCAGGCCTTAATGCCCATCCTGGGATGGTTAGCCGGAGTGGGGTTGAGGGATTTTATATCCAACATCGACCATTGGATTGCTTTTGGACTTCTGAGTGCCATCGGCCTGAAGATGATTTATGAATCCAGGAAATTGCCCGAGGATAAAAGCAATTTGAATCCCCTGAATTTTTATGTTTTATCCATGTTATCAATTGCGACCAGCATTGATGCCTTAGCTGTCGGGGTAAGTTTTGCTTTCCTCAAAATTCCACTTATCTCCTCCGTCATTGTGATCGGAGCCATCACCTTCCTTATTTCTTTTATCGGGGTTTTTGTGGGGAATCGGACCGGGCATTTTTTTGAAAATAAAATTGAATTCGCCGGCGGCCTCATTTTGATCGGGATAGGCCTAAAAATATTGATTGGGCATTTAGCCTAGAGGAGGCAGTGAAAGGACCCGGGGACGAACAGTTCTGGAATCCGGAGCCCCCTAATTGGCCAGCCGAAGTAATTTTTATTGCGAGATGTAGGGCAGGGGCCAGATGCGGAAGTAGTCGCGGATGCGCACCCAGACACCCACCAGGCCATCGGGCTTGAGGATGATGAACAGAATGATCAAAAGGCCAAAAGTGAGGTCCTTCACCGGGCCCATGTAAACTGTGATGTTGGGGTCGTATTTTTTTGCCAGGATGGACACGCCGACGTTCAAAAACTCCGGCACCATGGTAATGAAAAGTACCCCGAAGATCGTTCCTAACAGGCTACCCGCCCCTCCAATCAGAACCATGGCCAGGAACTCGATGGATTTGAAGAAGGTGTAATCGTCCGGAATGGCGCCCCTCTGCAGGGCGGAAAAGAGCGCGCCGGCCATGCCGGCATAAAAGGCGCTGATGGCAAAGGAGAGAAGCTTATAACGGAAGACGGGGATGCCGATGATCTCCGAAGAGACGTCGTTGTCGCGGATGGCGATGAAAGCCCGGCCGATCTTGGAGCGGTTGATATTTTTTAGACCCCACATGGAAAAAGTTGCCAGAAGGAAGATGAAATAGAAAAAGGCGTAGTGTTTTCCGAGGGAGAGGCCGAGGCAGGAGGGGAGAGGGAGCTCAATCCCCCGGATTCCGCGGGTCAGGCTCTCCCAGTGAATGATGGTATATTCGATGATGAATTGGAAAGCGAGAGTGGCCACCATCAGGTAAAAGCCTTTGATGCGCAAAGAGGGAATGCCTACGAGCAAGCCGAAGGCGGCAGCCACCAATCCGGCGCAGAGGATACTGAAGGGGAGGGGAACCCCATAG
>JAURYC010000051.1 GCA_030654105.1 Deltaproteobacteria bacterium | reverse complement strand
GAACCGCCTCCCGCATCTGGGCCGCAGAACGAACGGCGATATATTTTAATTGGGTAAGAGCCGCAAGAGCGGTGGGGCCGCTGATCAGAGTAACCTCTGCCCCCCGCCTCCGGGCCGCGCGAGCCAGCGCAAAACCCATCTTGCCGGAGGAGCGGTTTGATAGGAAACGTACAGGGTCGATAAGCTCTTCCGTGGGACCGGCCGTGACCAGAATTTTTTCCCCAGAAAAGTCTTTCGGGGAAAGGAGGACGCAGATTTCTTCTACAATTGTCGAAATTTCAGCCAGCCGTCCTTTTCCTTCATAACCGCAAGCCAACTCTCCTGCCTCCGGGTGGATGAAATGGTACCCTCGTTGACGCAGCTTTTGGATGTTTTCCTGGCAGATGGGATTTTCCCACATGTGAACGTTCATGGCCGGGGCCAAAAGAACCGGGGCTTTGGTAGCCATGACAATGGTCGTGAGCAGGTCATCGGCGATTCCCCCGGCAATTTTGCCAATAATATTGGCCGTAGCCGGAGCAATAACCAATACTTCCGCCCTATCTGCTAATGATATATGGCCGATCTCCGATTCCGCGATCAGGTTGAAAAGTTCGGTGGTTACCGGATTTCCGGAGAGAGTCTGGAAGGTAAGGGGAGCGATGAAGGCCTGGGCGTTCCGGGTCATGACTACATGGACTTCAGCTTGCGCTTTTACCAGTTCGCGGGCCAACTCAGCGGCTTTATAGGCAGCGATTCCCCCCGTCACCCCGAGGACGATTTTTCTACCTTTGAGCATCATAAGCGTTTAAGGCAATCCCTCTTCGGCACGTCTTTTCCATTGCTCTCTCTTCGAAAGATGTTATAAATTTATAGCAGGAAAATTTTTAAGTGTCAAGGAATTAAAGGGTTTTAGAAAGGTGAAAGAATTAAGGATTTCAGAATGCGGAATTATTCAGGGGAGGTTTGGCAATGAAGGGAAAAGAGATCCTTTGTCCCCAATGTGGGGCCGTGGTCCTAAAATACGTCAACCCCGTTCCTACGGTGGACATTATCATTGAAGGGAAATCAAAAACCGGGGAAAAAGGGATTGTTTTAATCCTGCGCAAGAACGAACCGCGGGCCTGGGCTTTACCGGGGGGGTTCGTAGATTACGGAGAAACTTTGGAGGAAGCCGCGCTGAGAGAGGCCAAAGAGGAGACGGGTTTAAAAGTTGAAACCATCTCACAATTGCACACCTATTCAGATCCACACCGGGACCCCCGGCAGCATACCATTTCCACGGTTTTCACCGCCAAGGCGAAGGGACTGCCTCGACCGGGGGATGACGCAGTCCGCACGGGAGTTTTTGCCGAAAAAAACCTTCCTTTCCCCTTAGCTTTCGATCACAAAAAAATTCTGCAGGATTATTTCGCACTAAAAAAACAAGAAACTGTTTTGCCACAGAGGGCACAGAGAGCACAGAGACATACATGCTGAAAATAAAAAACCTAAAAACCCTCGGGACTCGAAGGAAGATTCCCCATGCCTTAGCTTTCGCCTAATATCATTATTAACAACCTTAAACTCTGTGGCCTCGGTGTTCTCTGTGGCTAATATTATTCCAATTTTTCCAAAGCTTCCTGGAGCTGGTCCATTCCTTTTTCGATATTTTTCATGGAGGTCGCGTAGGAGAAGCGGATGTACTTGTCGTCCCCAAAGCTGCTGCCGGCGACCACAGCCACCCTGGCTTCTTCCAGAATGAAATCCATTACGTCCGAAGAATTGGAGATCTTCTTTTCCCCCCATCTTTTCCCGAAGAGGCCGGTGACGTTGGGAAAAACGTAAAAGGCCCCTTTGGGCATGGAACAAGTGATTCCGGGCATGGCATTCAAGCGCTGCACGATATATTTCCGCCGGCGGTCAAATTCGACGATCATCTCTTGTACCGAATCTTGCGGGCCGACCAGAGCCTCTACAGCGGCTTTCTGGCAAAAGGAAACGGGGTTCGATACATTCTGGGTCTGAATCTTATCCATGGCCGCAATAATCGGGGCCGGGCCTGCGACATATCCAATTCGCCAACCGGTCATAGCGTAAGTCTTGGAGACACCATTAACCACAACGGTCTGATCCTGGATCTCCTTTCCCAAAGAGGCAATACTGGTGAAAACCGTCCCGTCATAGACGAATTTTTCATAAATGTCATCGGCAATGATCAGGATCTTTTTCTGAAGCAGGACTTCAGCCAAGGCCTTTAATTCATCAGCTGTATAAGTGGCTCCCGTGGGGTTACAGGGGCTGTTGAGGATAATTGCTTTCGTACGGGGGGTAATGGCCGACCGGAGTTGGGCCACGGATATCTTGAAACCTTGTTTTTCCGAGGTGGGGATAACGACTGGCGTGGCATCCATCAACAAAACGATATCGGTGTAGGAGACCCAGTAAGGCGCAGGGACGATGACCTCGTCTCCTGCCTCGAAAAAGGCCTGGGCTAAGTTATAGATGCAAAGTTTGGCTCCCGCTGAAGCAAAAACCTGGGAGCGTTCATAAGCAAGGTCATTATCCTTTTTAAATTTTTGGATAATGGCATCTTTGAGATCATTGAACCCGGCAGCGGGGGTATATTTGGTGATACCTTCCCGGATGGCCTTATACGCCGCCTCCTTGATGTTCGTAGGGGTGTCAAAATCCGGCTCCCCCTGGGCGAAGCTGATGACTTCGATGCCTTGCGCCCGCATGGCTGCGGCTTTGGCGGCAGCCGCAAAAGTGGGGGAAGGCTTGAT
>JAURYC010000050.1 GCA_030654105.1 Deltaproteobacteria bacterium | reverse complement strand
GTGCAAGAATGCATCCGCGTAGCCGCTGCAGGAGGGGCCTACATCGTTTCCTCCGGTTGCGAGCTTCCTTACAATGCCACGCGGGAAAAGGTCCAGTTCTTCATCCAAGCAGCGCGGGAATATGGGAAAGCCGAGAGGATTCTGGCAGGGTGAATGGAGAAAAAATCGTAGTTTGAGGAAAATTTTTTATGAACCACCTTCAGGAAGTGCATGAGGGGGTTTATTTGGTGGGGTCCCCAAATCTTACCGCTCCCGAGGATTGTTGTGTTTACCTTCTTGATTTAGGCGACTTGGTAATGATTGACGCCGGCGCTGGGAAAAGTGTAACCGCTCTGTTGGAGAATATCGAGTCCCTCGGTTTGGGCCACCGGCCCATTGCGGCAATCGTGGCCACGCACTGCCATGTTGATCATGTCGGGGGGATCCCGCTATTGCGGGAGCGCACCGGATGTCAGGTTATCGCCCATGAGCGAGATGCGATGGCCATGGAAATCGGAGATTCCCTAAAGACGGCAGCAGCATGGTATAATGTCATCTACCCGCCCACACCTGTGGATTATAAATTGAGCGAAGTGCGGGAGGTGTTAAAATTCGAGAAAGGGGAAATTTTGTGCCTGCATACCCCCGGCCATACTCCCGGATCGATTTCGATCATCCTGGATCATAATGGCAAGAGGGTACTTTTTGGACAGGATATTCATGGACCTTTTGCGGATGCTTTCGGGTCTGACCTGGCAGCTTGGAGGAAGTCAATGGAAGTTCTTTTGGGATTGAAAGCGGACATCCTCTGTGAAGGTCATTTCGGAGTCTATCGGCCGGAAGAGGAAGTGGAGCGGTATATTCGTAATTATCTGAATATGTATGGGAAGGATAAAAAATAAAAATAAATCGTCCTAAGAAGCAGAAATTGAGAAAAAAACCATCTGGGATTGTTACCCTGATTACCGACTTCGGCCTGATGGGTGAGTACGCCGGAGCGATGAAGGGGGCTATCTTGAATGTCAATCCCCGCTGTCAAGTGGTGGACATTACCCATCAAGTCGCGGCGCAGGATGTGCTCCAGGCCTCTTTCATCCTTAAAAATACGTATCCCTATTATCCGGTTGGAACGGTCCATATCGTGATTGTTGACCCCGGAGTCGGCACTCAGCGCAAGCCAGTTGTTTTAAAAAAAGAAGGACATTTTTTTGTTGGGCCGGATTCTCTTCGCTGATGCCTTCGGTAATTTGATTACGAATATATCCCGTGGAGAATACGGACCCCAGATCGGAGATCGGCCTTGGCAAATCAAAGGAAAAAGCTGGCGCATCGATCGGCTCCAGGAAACTTACCCTGATGTTCATCCCGGTCAGCCCCTGGCTCTCTTCGGGAGCGCGGGGTTGCTGGAGATCGCCGTCAATCGCGGCAACGCCCAATTGACTCTGGGCCTAAAACCAGGAGACTTGATCTCCATAAACCGATTGTGAAAAACCCAAAACAACTATCTTTTGCTTCCATTATCCTTTTATTGATCCTTGGCTTTTTACTCCCATGGAACGCCTTCCCCCCCGTTGCGACCAGCGGGACCCCTGACCAAGAATGGGGAAATGCTCTCGCTCTCTATAAGAAAAAAGAATACCTTCAAGCCTTACCCATCCTCCAAAGACTGGAAGAAAATTATCCCCACCATTCTTTCCAGGCGGATGCGATTTTTATGCAGGCCCAGGTACTACGGGCTCTGCATCGCTGGCCGGAAGCCGCACAAGTTTTTGCCCGGGCGAGGGAGGTCCATGCCAAACTTGCGGATTATGCTCTCTATTACCAGGGAGAGGCTTGGCAAATGGCCAAGGAAGGCAAGAAGAGTTTAGAAGTTTTTCAACGCCTCATCAACCAATACCCGGATAGTCTCACGGTTCCGCCCGCCCAACTGAAGATGGCGGAAGTTTATCTGCAGCTTGCTGAGTATCCCCGGTGTGCGGAAATTTGCGAGCAGGTCTTGAAAAAGAAATCGCGTAAAGAGGTTTCCGCCCAGGCGTTGGTTTTTTTGGGACAAGCGCAGGAAGGCCTCCGGCAATGGGCCCGCGCCATCGAAACCTATCAAGAGGTTTGGTTGCAATATCCTCTTCTCCCTTTAGCCAAAAATGCCAAGAGCAAATGGGAGTCTTTAGCCAAAAGGAAAAACCTCCTCGTAAAAAAAATTCCTTCCCCAGCGCTCTGGCGCCGAGCCTTATATTTCTACCAGGCCCGCCTCTATGAACCGGCATTGAGTGAGATGAAAAAGATTGGAGGCTTTCCTCTTGAGGACTATCCGCCAAGCTACGCCGGTGAATTCTGGATCGATGAACTCTACTTTCACCGGGGGATGTGCCTTTT
>JAURYC010000049.1 GCA_030654105.1 Deltaproteobacteria bacterium | reverse complement strand
ATCATTATAATTGCCCCAAATTTCTATGGGATCTTTGAGCCTCTCCCCAGGAGGTTAGAAAAAGATGCTGAGTCAGTTAAAGAGTTATTATCAAAAAGGGGGTGGGCATTTTTTACTTAGGATAAAAATACTTGACATTTTTTTTAATTCACCGATAATAATATTAGATTTGCTCCCCGTCCGACACGCCTTAACGGCCCGGACGGGGTTATTTTTTTTAAGGAGGGGTTATGCCCACTGAACCCCTCGTGAAACGTGCTGTTGTTTTCATCGACGGTCAAAATCTCTACCACTCTGTACGTGAATCCTTCGGTTATACCTATCCCAACTATGATGTAGTCGCGCTTTCCCGGTCCATCTGTCAAACAAAAGAATGGGAATTGGTTCAGATTCGTTTCTATACGGGTGTCCCCGACAAGAGCGACGATCCGTTTTGGAATTATTTCTGGGTGACGAAACTCCGCGTCATGAGCTGGCAGAAAATACATATTTACTCCCGCCCATTGCGATACCGCAACCGTATCGTTAAACTCCCGGATGGCACGGAGCATACTTTTCTTGCTGGGGAAGAAAAAGGGATTGATGTTCGTATGGCCATCGACATCATCCGCATGGCCCACCGCAAGGAATTTGACGTAGCGTTGATCTTCAGTCAAGACCAAGACCTTTCGGAAGTAGCTGCCGAGCTCCGCACAATTGCAGCAGAGCAAGGCCGCTGGATTAAGGCTACTTGCGCATTTCCCCTAAGTCCAACGACGCGTAATCGCCGAGGGATCGATAAAACAGATTGGATACCGATCGACCGCACAACTTACGATGCCTGTATTGATCGGCGGGAATATAGGAAAAAGGATTCTCAGAAGGGCGGAGAAAATCCATAGGATGATGTACTCTCTTTAATGTTTCAGGGTCTTCTGCGCCGAACGGATTTAAGATAGAAAAATCTCATTGGTTTCCGGGAGACTTCATGAACATCTTCAAATTCCGCGATCAGTTCATCGACGAATACCGGTCATATGTAACGAGTTTCATAAAGATCGCTGACCCGATGAAGGAGATTAGGGCGATTTGACTTAGGAATCAAAACTCATGGATGGAGACCAAATTGTCAAGAATAAAGATCTGCCCCCAGATCCCTCATCAATTCAAATATTTTTGTCGTTTGAGACTCTGAATTCGGGGGGAATCAAGGAATATCAAGATTAAAGCCCCCGCATGCACACGCGTGCTGTTTTTGCCTTAGGAGGAGGGAGAAAGAATACCTTATTACCGATGCCTGACCCCAAACGGCAAACCATTATTGTTTGACACGCAACTCAATTTTTCGTATATTCCACCCCGGACGAATTTTAATTTTCTCTTAGGGTAAATTCCCCGCCGCTTGCGGCGGGGTAGTTCATTTGTTTTCCCAATCTCATTCAGGGGAGGGACACGATATGGAAAAACGTATCCTCGGACGCACCGGACTCGAAGTAAGCGTCATCGGCTTTGGAACCATCGCCATAGGGGGCTTCTACGGCCCCGTGGACGATGCCGAAAGCATCCGTGCGCTTCACGCGGCAGTCGACGCCGGAATGAACTTCATCGATACCTCCGACGCCTATGGCCTGGAGCATCGGAGTGAGATCATCATCGGAAAGTTCCTAAAGGAGCGATCCGATCGGGATGACATCCTAATCTGCACCAAGGGCGGAAATAACATGATTACGCGCAAGCGAGAATTCTCCCCCGACTACATTCGCGGCTGCGTGGAGGGAAGCCTCAAGCGCCTGGGCGTGGAGGCGTTCGATCTCTACCTGCTCCACAACCCCAGCGTGGAGGACCTGGAAAAGGAGATGAGCTTCGATGTTCTCGACAAATACAAGGCCCAGGGCAAGATGAAACACTGGGGGGTCTCGGTAAACACATTGCCCGAATGCGAACTGGCCGTTTCCGGTGGTCGGGCCGAGGCCATGCAGATGGAATATAACATTCTGGAGCAGGAGCCGGCGGAGGTATTCGCCAAAGCAAAGGCCGCGGGCGTGGGCGTCATCTCTCGCGTACCCCTTAAGCGCGGCTTCTTATCCGGGCGCTTCGAAGAGACGCATACGTTTACCGAGAAGGACATGCGCAGCCGAGTCCTGAGTCCCGAGAACATGCGGAAGTTCCGCGTTCGGCTGGACAGGCTTCGGGAGGTGGCCGAGGAATTGGGCCGTCCTGCAGCCGAAGTGGCGATCCGCTTCTGTGTCTCCAATCCGAACGTATCCACGGTCCTTCCGGGCATTCGCACCCCCGCGCAGGCAAAAGAGGACGCCGCTGCCTGGGAGCCCTTGCCGCCAGCGGCGCTTGCGAAGCTTAAGTAGGACATGTAAAGAAAGACGCATCCCCCAAAGAGAGTCGGCGCATCCGGCCTCGGCCGTCCACGTTTATCCTCCTCTACAACCGTCTGTAAAAGGGTGTTGCAGGAGGCCATGTGAACTATCATGCCTGCAGTCTTCCTGCGGATACTTTCATAGCCAGCAAGGGGATGATGACCGCCAAGTCGGGCCGCTCTTGGCCATAAACGGCGAGGTAGCCGGGCTGGAGTGCTTTGGCCATCAGCAGACATTCAATAAGTTTTTCCCAAAGATCATCCAGAGCTATGCCCTGGATGCCCTGGACTAGCTGGGAGAGTCCAAAGAAGATTAGGTACCTCCCTCTTTCTCTGTCAGGCGCTTTCGGAGGGGGTCCGGAAAGCTTCAAAGAAGGCTTACCCATCCCCGGGGCCCAAGGGAAATGAGCGCGCTGAGGGTCCTTTCGTTTCTGGCGCTACCCTGGTACACGAAGGAAGAGTCTTGCATCTTTCGGCCTTTCGCCAGCCGGGGCAATGAAGAAATGGAAGTGGGGTCCCCATGTAACGATTTTCATATTTCAACCGTTTGACCTGTTTAAAGGTTTTTGCTATGATATGTTAAATTTCGGATTTCCCCTACAACCTTTTCCCTGGATTTTAAGCCCAGGCCTTCCAAGAAGTGGGGAATAAGAATGTGCGGTGATCCGTTAGCCCTCCAGAGCAAATGCCACACCAAAACGCAAAGAGCGCCAAGCGATATTTTTAGACTGCTATTCCCCTCTCTTAAGATTCTTTTGACCCCCCTGTATTCGATTATTAAAATAATAATGGCATCTTCGGTGGAACCGTATTTGCGTTCTTGCGCCTTGGCGAGGGAAAAAATTATGAAGGAGATTAGGGCAGTTTGACTTAGGAATTAAAACTCATGGGTGGAGACCAAATTTTCAAAATGAAAGATCTGAGACCCGGACCCGTCGTTTCGGCCCTAAGAAAAGGTACCAGAAAATGAAGGGAATTGAATCTCCTGTGCCACTTGAGCGCATACAACAAGCCATTCTGTTGATCCGCGGCAAAAGGGTAATGCTGGATGCTGACCTCGCACGGCTCTATGGCGTTTCTACCAAACGTTTGAACGAACAGGTGAAACGGAACCGGGATCGTTTCCCTGGGGATTTTATGTTTCAATTAAATCCGGCAGAGGTCAAAAATTTGAGGTCGCATTTTGCGACCTCAAAAAGGGGGCGTGGAGGGAGACGGTATGCGCCGTATGCCTTCACGGAGCATGGGGCGATTATGTTGGCTGCCGTTCTCAGCACTCCCCGGGCAATGCAGGTCAGTGTCTTGGTAGTCCGGGCTTTCGTTAGACTCCGTGAAATATTGACGACCCATAAGGCATTGGCCCATAAACTGGCTGAGCTTGAAAGCAAAATTGAAACCCATGATGAGGCGATTCGATCCCTCGTGTCGGCAACCCGGCAGCTGATGTCAGCGCCCGAAAAACCGCCCAAGAAAATCGGGTTTCAGTTGAAGGAAAAGCGATCCCCATATTTAGCAAAGACCCGAAATCGTTAGGTTTCTAATTCTGGACTCTGGACCGGCAGTCCTTTGGGGGGGGGCGATGAGGAAGAGGGGGACGTCCATAAGTTTATAAGTTGATAATGAATAAGTCTTCTGGTTAAATTGTTCGCAAGGTAGATATTTATGAATTTATGGACGTCCCGGACCACGCCGTCCCGGACCACGCGCTTACCGAGAAGCGAGGGAGAATAAGAGGGGGTTGTGGGGAAAAAATAAATTAGGGGTGGAGACAAATGAAAAATAGAATTATTTTGTTGATTATATTATTAAGTCTTTTCTCGCTTTTTTCAACATCATCAAAAGCGATGGCAAATTGGTATTTAGCAATTGGAGGCGGTGGTGGTGGTGAAGCAAAAACCGGGAATATGAGAGTTGAAGCGGGCAATTATTCGACTAATAATAGCGTGAATTATCTTTTTGGATTTGGCATACCATTTACATTGGGAAGAGATGATACTCCTTCCAATTTAATTGAACACCCAGTTCCACATGAGGATTTTACAAGTCTTGGAAAAAGAGATAAGGGAGAGGAAACTGGCTTATATGGCAAATTTGGAATTGAATTAGTAAATAGGACAGGAGTTTTTCTTATGGTTTACGGAGGAGCTACCTGGGCCAGGGAGATTGAGCTTGCTCAATCAAATGTTACCAGACGGTATTATCAGGAATCAGAAAAAACTAAGATATATGGTTTGATAGGAGGCGGAATTGGGTTTTTTCCAAGAAGCCACCGGTTTTGTTTTCAATTGGAATATGACAATCGAATGGGAATTACGGGATTGGTCGGTTTTAAATGGTAGGCGGGAAACGAGGGAAAGTAAGAGGGGGTTATGGAGGGAATAATATAGACCGGGACGTTCGTGCAGAGCGTGCTTAGTGAATTAAATTTGGACTTTGGATCTTGGGGAGTATGAAGAGGGGGACGTCCATAAGTTTATAAGTTGATAATGAATAAGTCTTCTGGTTAAAT
>JAURYC010000048.1 GCA_030654105.1 Deltaproteobacteria bacterium | reverse complement strand
ATCAAGGCAAGGCGGTCGGCAATGGCCAGGCCGGAACGGGTCGGCAGTAACATCCCATCTCGTATTACCATGTAGCCATCATCCAATAAATTAGCCAGCATTGGCGCTTTGGCGGCAAGAAGGTCTTGTTGATATTTTTCTGAGAAATCTTTTAGGTGCAACCCTGATTTTGTGCGCAGGGCAAGGAAAAAGGCTTCGAAGCAAAGTTGCTCCAGGGTGAGAGTTTCTTCTGATTGGATGGGAGCATTTCCGGTGCTGAGGTTGGTTATATAATGATCCAGTAATCGATGATTCCACCAACGGCGATTTCCCCTAAAAGAATGAGCCGAAGGTCCAAGCCCGAGGTAAGGGGTGTGATTCCAGTATTTTTGGTTATGCCTGGAAGCGTACTCCATTCCCCGGGCAAAGTTGGAAACTTCGTAGTGGATATATCCGGCTTCTTCGAGACTTGCGGATGTTTTCATAAAAAAATCATACTGGAGGTCTTCCGGAGGGAGGGTGCATTCTCCTTTTTGCTGCTGAATTGCTAAAGGGGTGTTGGCTTCGACCGTGAGCTGATAACAGGAGATATGCTCCGGGGCAAAATCCACAGCCCGGGCTAATGTGGCCAGCCATGATTCCATTTCCTGCCCCGGGACGCCATAAATTAAGTCAATCCCCAGATTGTCGAAGCCAGCTTCACGGGAAGTTAGAATCGAGGAAAGGGCTTGGTCCAGAGAGTGCCTCCGTCCTAAAAAACTTAGGGTCTCTGGGTCGAGGGATTGGATCCCCAGATTGAGACGATTGACCCCGCTGTGCCTTAAAGATTGGAGGTAGGCTAAACTCAAATCTGCCGGATTGGCTTCCAGGGTGATTTCCGCATCGGCGACCAGGTGGAAATTTTGGCGGATTTTTTCCAAGATCGCCTGGATTTGGTGCGGGAGAAGCACAGAAGGAGTTCCTCCTCCGAGGTAAACTGTATCCACTTGGTTGAATTGGTTGCGGGCCATCTCCATTTCTTGGAAAAGTGCCTTCAGGAAATCTGAGATGAACGAAAGGTTTGTTTCCGAGTAAAAAGTGCAGTAAGGGCATTTCGTCCGACAGAAGGGAATGTGAATATAGAGACCCGCCATCTTCCGATTGCCGATTGCGGATTGCGGATTGCAGTTTTTTCTTTCTGCAGCGTTCATGACTCATGAATCCGAATCGGATTTTAAAACGGCCAGGAAGGCACTTTGGGGGATGGTGACCGATCCGATCATCTTCATTCGTTTCTTGCCTTTCTTCTGTTTTTCCAATAGTTTGCGTTTGCGGGTAATATCCCCTCCGTAGCACTTGGCGGTTACATCCTTGCGATAAGGAGAGATCGTCGTCCGGGCAATAATTTCGCCCCCGATCGCCCCCTGGATGGCCACTTTAAAAACCTGGCGGGGGATTTCTTCTTTCAACCGTTCGCAAGCCTGAAGTGCACGGGACCGAGCATTATCGCGGTGGATAATTTGAGAAAGCGCATCCACTTTTCCACTATTGACCAAAATATCTAACAAAACGAGGTTACCTTCCCGGTAGTCGATGAGATCATAATCAAAAGATCCATACCCCTGGGTCAGGGTTTTAAAACGGTCATAAAAATCATAAATTACTTCCGCCAAAGGTATCTCATAGGTTAATTCAACCCGGCCAGGCCCCGGGTAATGGAGAGTGGAGTTCACCCCCCGCCTTTCCGTACAGAGTTTCATAATCGCTCCCAGGTACTTCTCCGGCATCATCATATGGGCTCGAATATAAGGCTCCTCGGTTTTAACGATGGAAATGGGGCTGGGATAATGGGCCGGGTTATCGATGTACAGTACAATTCCGTCTTTTAAAGTGAAACGGTAACGGACACTCGGTACGGACAGGATGATGGAGAGATCATACTCTCGTTCCAGTCTTTCTTGAACCACTTCCAGGTGGAGAAGACCGAGAAAGCCGCAACGAAAGCCCTGGCCCAACGCCAGCGAGGAATCTTTTTGATAAGTAAAGGCGGCATCGTTCAATTTATATTTTTCGAGGGCGACGGCCAAATCTTCATAATCATCTGAGGCGATGGGATAGATGGAAGAAAATACTACAGGTTTCACATCCTTAAAACCTTTCAGAGGCTGGGCGCAGGGTTTATCGTCCTGGGTAATCGTGTCGCCAATACGCACATCAGAGACGGTCTTTACTCCGGCGATCACATAGCCCACGTCCCCCGCGGAAATCTTATCAAGCTTATTCCGGTATAAAGAAAAGCGACCGACTTCTTCAACTTTGTAGGTGGCCTGATTGGAAACGAAGCGGATCATATCGCCGCTTTTTACCGAGCCGTCATAAATACGGCAGTGGATGATTGTCCCCCGATAAGGATCATACTTGGCATCGAAGATAAGGGCAGCCAGCGGGGCTTCCTCTTTCCCTTGCGGCGGAGGAATTCTTTGGACGATGTTTTCCAGAACCTCTTCGATCCCGATTCCTTCCTTGGCTGAACAGCGGATATGAGCGTAGGGGTCCAGTCCCAGCTCAGAGTCGATTTGTTCGATCACTCGTTCCACATCTGCAGTGGGGAGGTCAATTTTATTAATGACCGGAATAATTTCCAGGTTGTTTTCCATGGCCAAATAAAGATTGGCGATGGTTTGGGCCTGAACGCCCTGAGCGGCATCGATGAGGAGGAGAACACCTTCACACGATGCCAGGGCGCGGGAGACTTCATACGAAAAGTCAACATGGCCCGGTGTATCAATGAGGTTGAGGATGTAATCTTTCCCGTCTCTGGCGCGATAGGGGAGGGTGACCGCCTGACTCTTGATCGTGATTCCCCGCTCGCGTTCGATGTCCAGGTTATCCAAAATCTGGTCTTGAAAATCGCGGTCTTCAACCACGCCGGTGTACTGAATCAGACGGTCGGCCAGGGTCGATTTTCCGTGATCGATATGGGCGATTATGCTGAAATTACGAATATTCTCCATCATCGTTGCAAGGGTCCCCAGCGACTGCCAGGAGGAATCTAATTCGGGAGTAAACTACGCCAATCTTGGGGATTAACCGCATGGAGATATTGGGAGTAGTTACCTGCGGAAAATACATGGCAGGATTTATAAATAATTATACTACGGAGAATGAGTATCTTACAAGTACTATTGTTACCTCTTTTTCCCGGGAGGGACAGAAACTATCTACTTTCCGAGAGAAAATCCAAAGCCAGTTCGTTAAATTTTTCGGGGTGCTCTTCATGGGGGCTATGGCCGGCCTTTTCGAAAATCACCAATTTTGATCCTTTCCAAAGGCGGTTTAAGGTTTTTGATCGTTCTAAGGGGATGGCTTTATCTTCCCGGCCGTGGATGACGAGAATGGATTTGTTCAATGGGGCCAATTGGCTCGCTTCTTTTTCAACCAAGGGTTCTTTAAGAACGTTACGGAGAATATACATGAGGCCATCATCGGAACCTTTGATGCAAAGCGGTTGCAAGACTTCCCGGGCATATTCATCGGTTACTTTGCTCTTATCATAAAACCAAATGGCTTTGATATTGTTTTTCATCAAGGCATCCCCGGGGATGGCGTTAAAAAACTCACCCACGTGGGGAATTTTGTAAATCTGGCCGATTAGGGTGTCGGGATACGGAATGACGGCCGGGTCGATTAAAATCAGACGATCCACCCGCTCAGGATAGTGAGCCGCCACATAGACCGCTATTCCCCCGCCCATGGACTGCCCCACAAGAGTGGCCTTTTTGATATGGAGAGCCTCCATGAATCCCATGATCTGCTTCCCGTAGAGATCAAAGCTATAATCCATTGGCTTCAATCTTTCGCTATAGCCAAACCCCCAGAGGTCGATGGCATAAACTTTGAATTTTTCGGCGAGGGCATCGATATTTTTTTTCCACATTACTGTATGGAAAAGGAAACCATGGATCAAGATCACAGGGGTTCCATTTCCTTTTTCCAGGTAGTGGACCTTTCTCCCCTCAACGGTTACAAATTTCCCTTTAGAGAAAAATTTACAGGCTTCTTCATACGTACAAGTTTCTTTGGAAAAAAAATCGGGAAAGAAAGCAGCGACTAAGGCTAAAATAAAGATGAAAGCGATAATAACCGTTAAAATTTTATTCATCCTCGATTACCTCCTAACAGTAAGTTTTTAAGATCGAGGTTCTTTTTTTTTGGGTGAAAGATCCTGGATTTCTTTTTGGATAGCCTGGCGTTCCGGCGCCTGCTCGTTGAAATGAGAGAGGGCTTTATGAAAATGGATCAATGCGGTTTTGGGGTCTCCCATGGCCTTGTAGTAATAACCAAAATTTTGATACGCCGGGCCGAGCATATTTTTGGCGCCGTAGGCCATACCCAAGTGGTAATAAATTGCCGATAAGTTGGGATCCAGCTCCCTGGCTCGGAGAAGGGCTTGCAGTGCTTCATCGAGTAGTTTTTGCTCCGCGTAAACCCTGCCCAGATAAAAATAAATCAAGGGGTCGCGAGGAGAAAGGAAGCGGGCACGCTCGAGGTATTTTTGGGCTTCCTGCAGGTTGGCTTTCAGAAGATAGGTGGTACCTAACTCCCGGAGTATTTCCCCATCCTGGGGCGCCAAAGAGGTTGCTCTGGAAAAACTTTCGATGGCCCGATCCAATCCCCCCATTCTTTTCTGAGCAAGACCTAAGCCGAAGAAGGCCTCTGGTTCATCTGGCGTACGTTTCAACCAATTTTCGAAGTAGGTTACGGACCGAGAAACATCCTTTTCTTCCGCAGTCAATTTGGTCTGTATTCTTTTCAGGTTTCCTGTGGGTTTGTGGCTTTCCTTTTCTTGGGGAAAACGGGCCATCTGGATTTCCAGGTCGGCGGCCCGTTCTTCGATGGCTGGATGGGTCACAAGGTAAGTCGGGGGATCGCTGGAAGCCGGGCCTTGCATTCTGCGTAATTTTTTGAGCATGGTAACCATTCCCCACCGGGCATACCCCGCCTGATTCATAAATTTTAAACCCAGGTAATCGGCTTCTTCTTCGTCTTCCCGGCTGTATTTCAGCAAGGCGGTCTCGGAAGCAGCCATCGTGGTAGTGGCAATCGCGCCGGCAGCTTGGCCCCCTAAAAAAATTCCGGCCAGTATGGCCCCTAAAGCGGCTAAACTGACTTTCATTGCTTTCTCCCCGCGCTTGGCAATGTGACGGGCGACGACATGGGCAATCTCGTGGGAGAGCACTCCGGCGATCTCGTCTTCATTTTCCACCAGGAGGATCAAACCGCTGTTCAGAAAGACTTTTCCCCCTGGAACAGCAAAAGCATTTATTTCGGGAGAGTTGATAATATAAAACTGATAGTCGAAAGGTTGAGGTCCGAGGGGCTGAAGGATTCTTCTGCCGATGCCGCTGATATATTCGTTCACTGAAAGTTCTTGAACCAGCGACCAGCGTTTCTTGACTTCTTGAAAAATTTTTTCCCCCAATTCACGTTCTTCCTGGATCGTGAAGGCCGGGGCGTTGGGGGGAAAGAGGAGAGAAAATGAAAGAATGGGGATGATTACCCAAAAAAATATGCGAAAAGTAAATTTTTCTATCCAAGCCATGATCTATTTTAACCCGAATCTACCCCAAAAGTCCAATCAATCCTCCAGCATTTTGCTGACCTCGGTAACGTCCTGGATGGCGGACTGATAATCTATTTTCTGGCCTTCTCGACGTTCCCGATCCAGAATCTTTTCTCGGTGATACTCCAGGATCTCAGCGCCAAAAGGAAGATTGGCGTGTTCAAGGTACCGAATAGCCCCAAAAGAATCCCGAACGGGGATTACTTTTCCTGCTACATAACGATTGGG
>JAURYC010000047.1 GCA_030654105.1 Deltaproteobacteria bacterium | reverse complement strand
ATTTGCCACAGAGGTCACAGCGCGGCATAGCCGCAACCAAAATCCCTCGGCCCCCCTCACCTTCAGCCTCTCCCCCCAACGGGGGGAGAGGGCAGGGTGAGGGGGAGATCTTCGAATTTGCTTAACAAAATTTCGAGATTTTGCATGTTAGTAGTACAGAGAGCATAGAGTTTCAAATACAGGAAAAAGTTCATAGCTTATAGCTCCAAACTCCGAATTTTTTTATTATAGCATTCTCTGGGTCCTCCGTGGCGATATTAGACTTTGGCGAAGCGCATCCCGGGGAGCTGTTTGACGTGCCCGGCAAGTTCGAGTGCCAGGAGGACCGCTGAAATTTTGCCGCTGGAGAGTGCCGTACGAGCGGTGATCTGGTCGATATGCAGGGCCCCCTGTTCCAGGGTCAAATAGACTCTGGACTCTTCTTCCGAGAGTTTCGGCTGCGGGGGCGTCTCGGGAATCGCGGGTCGGGGTATATGATAGATTTCTTCCAGAATGTCTTCGGCCCGGCTGACCAACTTAGCCCCTTCTTTGATTAACCGGTTTGTCCCCTCACTCCGGGCGGAGTCCACGTTTCCGGGAACCGCATAAACATCCCGCCCCTGATCCAGGGCGAAGCGGGCCGTGATCAAAGAGCCGCTGCGCAGCGTGGCCTCTACTACGGCCACTCCCAGAGACAGCCCGCTGATGACCCGGTTACGGATAGGAAAATGGTCGCTATCGGGTGGTGTTCCCAGGGGAAACTCGGAGATAACTGCTCCCTGAGCAGCTACCCTTTCGAACAAATCACGGTTTTCAGGCGGATAAATAATGTCCACCCCGCAACCTAACACCCCAATGGTTCTTCCGCCCGCTGCGAGAGCGCCCCGGTGCGCGCAAGAATCGACTCCCCTGGCCAAGCCACTGACCACGGTTACCCCCTTTCTACTCAAGCCCATGGAAATTCGCTCTGTGGCTAATTGGCCGTAAGTTGTGGGGTGCCGGGAGCCCACAACCGCAACCGCTATCGGGTCTTGCGGAATCAGAGATCCCAGAACGTAAAGCAGGGGTGGAGGATCATATATTTGTTTCAGATTCACCGGATATTCTTCGTCCTCCCAAGTCACCAGTTTTGCGCCATTCTTTTCCGAGAGGCGAAGCTCCTTTTCCACCGTTTGCCTCCAATCGAATCTCTTGAGCGAGGCGACAACCTTCGCGCCTATCCCTTCTACCTGCTTCAGATCTTTCGGAGAGGCTCTAAAAACTCCTTCGGGGCTGCCAAAGGCTTGGGTTAAGCGTTTGAAAAGGACGCTGCCTACACCCGGAGCCATCGTTAAACCTACCCAATGATAAAGGTCTTGCAACGATCCTCTCCTGTCTCCTAGGCCTAACAAAAAAGGGATCGTGGACTCTGCGGACCCACAATCCCTAAGTCTTCTTACATCGAACCCCCCGGCCCTCCGGGTTGGCCCTATAAATATCAGCGTTCACTCTGGGCCAGATACAGCTTGATCGCCAATGTGAATAGCTTGAGACGAGAAGGTGATGAGGGCAGTGGAAGTTTCCTCCTGCGCAGAAACCACTACGGCTTCCCCTACCTTGTTCAGGGGTAACCGGGTTTTAGCATCTTTCAGGATTTCTTCAGGATAGTGGCCCATTTGATAAATTTTGAAAAGAGCCCCCACTACAACCCCATCTTGACTTCCCCGGTCGATGAAGACAAATTCATTGGACGTGATGTTCTCTATACCCTCTTGGGAGGAAATCACCCTCCCTTCGATTTTTTTTAGACTGCGGATGGGTACTGCCTCGGGGAGGACCGGGGCAGGAGCAAGGATATAATCTCCACTGAAGATCGGTCGATTGGATTCATGAATCTTGGCGGTCACGATATAATCTTTCCCTTCCAGGATGACCAGTTTCCCCGGACTCACCACCAGGTGGCCGATTTTTTCTTTGGTTATAGGATGGGTTATGGCTTGACCCAGGTGCATGATGGTAAACCGGTCGCCGGGCTTTACTTCTTTTCCCGGCTGCAAATGGATGTAAACCACTTCTCCTTTGCTCAAGTTGACCACTGCGTTTTCGTTCCCGACGATCGTTCCCCACGATGGAATTGGTTTCGAGGTGATGAAGCCGAACGATTGCATCTGATCACGAAGTTTTTGCTGCGAGGGTTCCAAGGCCTGGCCCGATTGCGCGCGACTTTCTGTCGATTCTCCGAAGATTAAAAGGCCCAGGAGAATGACCAGCCCTGCACTCAGGGTCATTTTGATTTGCCGCATTACCCACCTCCGGATTTTATATATTGGCAAGAAAAGTTCCCCCAAGATCCATGCCTGTCCAGTTGGTTTAAAATACCTTCCGGTTCCTCTTTTTGTCAAGTCTATTTTTCTTTTCTCTTATCCTCCACCAGTTTTCAGGGATCCAAGTTTTTCTTGCCTTGGCCCTCCCCGCAAAGGGATTTTCGCGAGTCATCATCAGGAGGTGTTTTTTCCATAGGACCGGGCGGGTAGGGAATAGGGTTCAAGAAGTCAAGGAGTCTTGTGCCCCAGGGTAGGGGAAACATTAAAGGAAATTTCTGGATTTCTGTAAATTCTGTAAATAAGAAATTTGGGTTTGACTTTCGAGGTGGGGATGGTACAATAGCGCCGATTTGGGGCGGCCAGGAAGGGAAGGAAACGAAGGGGAATTTTGATCTCTCCGTTGCTTGGGGATTACGAATGAGGAAAGGAGTGAATCAATGGATTTTGAACTTAGTGAAGAGCAAAAGATGATTCAAGAGATGGCCCGCGATTTTACTGAAAATGAAATTAAACCCAAGGCCCCTGAATTGGATAGAACGGAGCGTCACCCGGTGGAAATCGTCCAGAAAATGGCCGAGTTGAACCTCATGGGCATTGCCATCCCGGATGTTTACGGCGGAGGGGGAGCCGACATTGTCAGTTACGCGGTGGCCCTGGAGGAAATATCCCGGGGATGCGCCAGCGTGGGAGTGATCATGTCGGTGAATAACTCCCTGGTCTGCGATCCCATTTACACTTTTGGGACAGAAGAGCAGAAAAAAAAGTATCTTACCCCCTTGGCTTCGGGAAAAAAACTGGGATGTTTCGGATTAACCGAACCCGAAGCCGGGTCCGATGCGGCCGCCCAGAAGACTACGGCCGTGCTCCAAGGAGATGAATGGGTAATCAACGGCAAGAAAAACTTTATTACCAATGGAAACGTGGCTGACTATTGCGTACTCCTGGCCATGACTGATAGGAGCAAAGGATCCAAGGGGATCAGTTCCTTTATCGTGGATTGTAAGGCTCCTGGATTTTCTGTGGGAGTGGTGGAGAAGAAGTTGGGGATCAAAGCTTCTGGAACCGCCGAATTAATCTTCGAAGATTATCGCATGTCCAAAGAAAACCTCCTGGGGCAGGTAGGCCAGGGGTTTTACGTGGCCATGAACACGTTAGACGGAGGCCGAATCGGAATCGCTTCCCAGGCTCTGGGTATTGCCCGCGCTGCCCTGGAAGCAGCCACCGACTACTCCAAGACCCGGGTGCAGTTTGGGAAACCCATCTCCCAGTTTCAGGCCATCCAATGGATGATCGCCGACATGGCCACCGAGCTGGATGCTGCCCGGTTATTGACGCTTCGGGCGGCCTTTCTGAAAGATCATAAAATGCGCTACGAAAAGGAAGCGGCCATGGCCAAGTTGTATGCTTCCGAAGCAGCCAGCCGCATCACCACCAAGGCCATCCAGATCCATGGGGGATACGGCTACATTCAAGAATACAACGTGGAAAGACATTTTCGCGATGCCCGGATTACGGAGCTTTATGAAGGAACTTCCGAAGTTATGAGGTTGGTCATATCGAGCAATATTCTGAAGGGAAGATAATAAAAGGGGAAAATTGGAATAAGGGAACAATGGAAGGAGGGGGGTTCATGATTCCAATATTCCACCATTCCATTCTTCCAAGGAGAAAAAGGGGGTTCCGATGATCAAGACCAAAGAAGATTACATCAACAGCCTGAAAAAATTAAACCACGTAGTCTATTATAGGGGGAAAAGGGTTCAAGACCTAACTACCCACCCTGCTTTTTTACCCCACATCAACGCGGCGGGCAAGACCTACGAACTGGCCCTGATGCCGGAGCATGAAGATCTGATGACGGCTACCTCCCACCTGACCGGAAAGAAAATCAATCGTTTTACCCACATCCATCAGAGCCGGGACGAACTGATCAAGAAAGTTCAGATGCTCCGCCTGATTTCTCACGAGACCGGAAGTTGTTTTCAGCGTTGCGTGGGGTTCGATGCCATGAACGCTCTCTACAGTACCACTTATGAGATTGATGAAAAATACGGGACATCCTACCACCAACGAATCAGGAAGTTCATCGAATATATCCAGGAAAACAATTTTATGGTTGTGGGTTCGATGACCGATCCCAAGGGTGACCGTTCCAAAAGCCCCAGCCAACAGGCTGACCCTGACCTTTTTACGCATGTAGTGGAAAAGAAGGAGGAGGGGATCGTCATCCGCGGAGCCAAAGCCCATCAAACGGGGGCCGTCAACTCTCACGAGATGCTCATCATGCCGACGCAGGCGCTACGGCCGGAAGATAAAGACTATGCGGTGGCCTGCGCGGTTCCGGTGAATGCACCCGGGGTGATCATGATTTTCGGCCGGCAGACCAACGAGGAGAGAAAATTTGAAGAAGGAGGAATTGACGCCGGCAATCCGGAGTTTGGCCTGGTAGGCGGGGAAGCGCTAATCGTTTTGGAAAATGTCTTCGTTCCCTGGGAAAGAGTCTTCATGTGCGGCGAAGTTGAATTTGCCGGCACGCTGGTGGAACGTTTTGCTTCCCTGCATCGACAGAATTATGGCGGATGCAAAGGCGGGTTAGCCGACGTCCTGGTGGGGGCCAGCGCCCTGGCGGCCGATTACCAGGGGACTTCCCAGGCTTCCCACGTACGCGATAAACTGGCGGAAATGACCCACCTGGCTGAAACGATTTATACCGGAAGCATCGCCTGCTCGGCCATGGGGCATAAGATGAAAGCGGGGAACTGGGAACCGGATACCCTTCTGGCGAACACCACCAAATATAATGTTAGCAAGAATGTTTATGAAGTGGCCCGGCTGGCCCATGATATCGCCGGGGGGATCATTGCCACCATGCCCTTCGAAGATGACTTAAAGAATCCGGAGGTAGCGAAATATGTGGAGAAATATTTGAAGGGAGTGGCCAATGTTTCTACCGAAGACCGCATCCGTCTACTCCGCCTCATCGAGAATATGACCGGCGGGACGGCCCTGGCCGAATCCATGCATGGAGCCGGTTCTCCCCAGGCTCAAAAAGTGATGTATATGCGCTCAGGGAATTGGGAGCAAAAAAAGAAAATGGCCAAGAAACTGGCGAAAATTTCGGAGAAGGGCTAAAAAAACGGAGGAGAATATGAGAGAAGTCGTCATCGTCAGCGCTGCCCGCACAGCGGTGGGAACTTTCGGAGGGATCCTTAAGGATATCCCGGCTGTCGAACTGGGAAAGATTGCGGTGGAAGAAGCTTTAAAGCGGGCCAAGGTCAAGCCGGAACAGGTCGAAGAGGTCATCCTGGGGAACGTGTTAACGGCGGGACAGGGGCAGAACCCGGCACGGCAGGTGCTCATCCGCTCGGGGATTCCCCGGGAAATTCCAGCCACCACCATCAATAAGGTCTGTGCGTCGGGCCTGAAATCGGTCATGATGGCCGCCCAGGCGATTAAGGCGGGAGACGCGGATATTATCGTGGCCGGAGGAATGGAGTCTATGAGCCAAGCTCCTTTTTTACTTCCGGGGGCACGCTGGGGGTACCGGATGAATGACAGTCCTCTGGTAGACGGGATGATTCATGACGGCCTGCTGGATATCTTCAACCGCTATCATATGGGGGTCACCGCCGAAAACGTGGCCGAAAAATTCGGCGTTTCCCGGCAGGACCAGGATGCCCTTGCCCTTAGCAGCCAGCAGAAAGCAGGAAAGGCAATCAAGGAGGGAAGATTCAAGGACGAAATCGTTCCTGTATCCATCCCTCAAAAAAAAGGGAATCCCATTCTTTTTGATACCGACGAGCACCCCCGGCCGAATACAACCTTGGAGGCTCTGGCTGGACTTCGGCCTGCCTTCAAGAAGGACGGAACTGTAACGGCCGGCAATGCCTCGGGGATCAACGACGGAGCAGCAGCCCTGGTCGTCCTGTCAGCGGAAAAAGCCAAGGCGTTGGGGCTGGAACCCATAGCCCGGATTAAAGCGTACGCCACGGCCGGTGTGGCTCCGGAGATAATGGGCATAGGTCCGGTTCCGGCCAGCCAGAAAGCCCTGGCCCAAGCCGGGTTGACCGTGAAAGATCTGGACCTAATTGAAGCCAACGAAGCCTTTGCCGCCCAGGCGGTCTATGTCAACCGAACGATGGGGTGGAACCTGGAGAAGGTGAACGTTAACGGAGGAGCGATTGCCCTCGGCCATCCCATTGGAGCCAGCGGAGCACGTATTCTCATTACCCTGCTCTTTGAGATGAACAAGCGCCGGGTTCGTTATGGGCTGGCCACTCTTTGCGTTGGCGGAGGCATGGGGGGGGCAATGGTTGTCGAAAGAATCTAACCGGTAATTGATGAAAAAAAGCTTTTCAACGCTCGGGCTATGGGATTAAGTTTAGATCCCGCCAAGGGCGGGACCGAAACCCGAAACTTATTGATGCGCAACATCAAACTCGTAATTGAATATGATGGCACAAATTATCATGGGTGGCAGGTACAGCCGAATGCCTTAACAATCCAAGAGGTCATTGAAAACAAAATCGAGATCATGACCCAGCAGCGGGTTCGCCTGACTGCTTCGGGAAGGACGGATACCGGTGTCCACGCGCTGGGTCAGGTGGCCAGTTTCCAAACTTCTTCTCCCATCCCGGTGGATGGTTTACGCCGCGGGCTCAATAGCCTTCTTCCTGCCGACATCATCATTAAATCAGCCCAGGAAGTGGATGAACATTTTCATCCCCAATTCGGGGCCAAGCGAAAAACCTACCGCTATGTAATCCTCAATCGCGAACTTCCTTCAGCCATTTACCGCAATTATTCCTGGCATCTTCCCAAGCCTTTGGATGTTGCCGCCATGCAGGATGCTTCCAGAAATCTAATCGGAAGGCAGAATTTTTCTTCTTTCCAGGCTGCCGATCCAGAACCCATTGACCCGGTACGGGAGGTTTTAAAGGCTGAATGGTCTGTAGAGAAACAGATTTTTTTCTGCTTCACCATCGAAGCCGATGGATTTTTGAAACATATGGTACGCAACATCGTGGGAACACTGGTGGAAGTAGGGCAAGGGAGGATCTCCCGAGAAGAATTTCAGAAAATCCTTTGCGCCAGGGACCGGCGTCGGGCCGGAATGACGGCTCCTCCTCAGGGACTTTTCTTGCTGGAAGTAAAATATTGAGCAGGGAAATATTGCCATCTTCCTCCCTTGGTGCTATAAAAGTTTTAAATCTTTTCACCACTTTTTTAATTTTTCCTTTTCAACCCTGCGGTCTCCGCGGGCTCTGCGGTGAATGAATTTATAAATTCTTAGAGGAGGGAACAAATGAGCCTAAGCGATGTTAAACGGTATGACCGGGAATACGTTATACATTCCTGGAGCGTTCAATCGACCCTGGATCCTTTGGTTATCTCCAAAACCCAAGGAGTTTACATGTGGGATGAGAACGGGAAACGCTATATAGACATGACGTCCCAACTCATCAACCAAAACATCGGCCACCAGCACCCTAAGGTTGTAGAGGCCATCAGGAAGCAGGCCGAGAAGGTCTGCTTTGTTGCTCCCGGCGTGGCCTACGAGTCCCGTTCCTTCTTGGGAAAGGCTTTGGCGGAAGTCACTCCCGGTGATTTGAAAAAATTCTTTTTTACCCTCGGAGGGGCCGACGCCAACGAAAATGCCGTAAAAATGGCCCGGGCTTACACCAAGAAATGGAAGATCGTCACCCGCTACCGCTCCTATCACGGGGCTACTTATGGGGCCATTGCCTTGTCGGGAGATCCGCGGAGGCCGCCCGTTGAACCCGCCATGCCCGGGGTCGTTCGGGTCTTCGATCCTTATTGCTACCGCTGTTCATTCGGGCTTACT
>JAURYC010000046.1 GCA_030654105.1 Deltaproteobacteria bacterium | reverse complement strand
AATCCTCTCGGCTTTCCCATATTCCCGCGCTGCTTGGATGAAGAACTGGACCTTTTCCCGCGTGGCATTGTAAGGAAGCTCGCAACCGGAGGAAACGATGTAGGCCCCTCCTGCAGCGGCTACGCGGATGCATTCTTGCACAGAAGATTCTATTTCCTCCCTTGTCCCATTGACAAAGAGAGACGTGGCCACGTTTCCCACCAATATGATCTTCTTATGGGAAACTTCCACCATTCTTCTTAAAGATGAAGGGCTGTCTAAACTCAAGGCGACGATACCCAAATCAACCAGGTCTTCCATGATGGGGTCAATGTAACCGCAGACGTGCAAGGATAAGCCCGCTTTTCTCTCCCGGAAAAATTGAACGATTTCTTGATGACACGGCTTGATGAACCGTCGGTAAATCGCCGGGGAGATCAGGCTGCAGGAAGAAGCAGCCTCCCCCATCGTCAAGGAAAGACCCGTTCCGATGACCCGTGAGCCGAGTATTTTTGTAACCTCGGTGGTAAACTTCATCAAGTCTTCTACAAAAGAGGGATCATCTGCTGTGTCGTAAATCAATTCCTGTGCCCCCCTCAGGCCGGCAGCGATGGTCCACGGCCCGGTGATCGTTCCCGATAAGGAAGGTCCTTGCAGGGTGTTGGCTATTGTCCGACAGGCTTCTATATATAGGGGAAATCTGCCACTGCAATCAGGATCGGGAAGCCTTAACGAAGCCAAAGCGGATTTTCGCGAAAGAATATAATGCTGCACCCGCGGCACGCTGTCGTCGGGAAATTCTAAAGGTGCCCCTGCCGTTTCTGCTTCCATGACGATATCCCAGGAGATATCCAAGCTATCGTGTTGGAAAAGTTCATAACAGGCCACCGTGGCTTCGGCCAATTTTTTTCCGTCGGTCCAATAATCTTTTAAAGAGCATCCCAGCACCCGCGCCTTGAAAGGGCCCAAAATTAAACCAACAGGAATTCGGTCCGCGATCGACCGCTTCATACAAGCCCGAATCCTATCTCTCCCGGTAATCTCAGCCATTTGGCTCCCTCCGATAAAGAACGTATTGCGCTTAGCGCATAGGGCAGATCGATGAAAAACTTTAGCCGAGCATTTTTTTACTCTAGGCGCTATGCTTTTTTTTATAATGGTAAAAAGGTTACGCCGAGAATCCAGAGCAAAGAAAGGAGGATAAAAGCCAAAAGACAATAGCCCATAATATCGCGCATGGAAAGACCGCAAATTCCCAGCAAAGGGATAGCCCAAAAGGGTTGAATGAGATTCCCAATGATCTCCCCGGCAGTAAAAGCGCTGATCGCTCGGGGAATGCTTGCGCTTAGCCCTTGGGCCGTTTTTATAACCAGTGAACCCTGAATTTCCCAGATACCTTCTGATGTCGGCACGAAAAGATTGACCACAGCCGCATCGAGGTAAACCCAGAGAGGATAAGTCGCTGCCGAAGAAGTTGCCACGAGCCACTGAAATAGGATGGTCGCCAGCCCCGATGACGACAGCATTCCTTGAATTCCGGCATAGAAAGGAAACTGAACAATAATCCCATAAGCAGGGCGGGCTGACCTTTCCATGGATTTCAAAAAACGCATGGGAGTATCATGGAGGGAAAGAGCCAAAAAAAGAAGGACAAAATTCAGAATATTTAAGTTGAGGTCAAACCCTCGCCCGTAGAACCAATATACGATATAAGAAAATCCCATGATGGAGATTAACCAAACCGGCCACCGGCTGTGCTCCAACCAAACGCCAAAGGACATTTCCCCTCTCTTTTTCAGCTCCTTCTCGGCGACGGTAGAAGCAACTTCCAAGGTGTCTTCTTCCTCAAAACGCTTTAAAATTTCTGCTGCGGGAGGGACAGCATCTTCGTCTTTGGGGCAGATCAGGCCCATCAGCACTATTACCGCAAGGGTTCCCAAACCAACTCCTAACAGGGCCATGGTGCTAAAAGAGGTTTGGCTCAGGGGAATGATGCCAATGGCTTTTACAAAAAAATGTCCTGCTTTGCTAACGGCTAGGGGTTCCCAAGAAAACACACCGAAAGTTCCTGCGCCCATCCCGATGTAAGCACTGGCCACAAGCAGGGAGTAATCGATCTTCGGGATTCTCCTCCCCATCTCCCGTGCTAAGAACGCTCCAGCGACAATCCCGATACCCCAATGAAGCCAGGAGATGGCGGCAATTATTCCCGTCAGGAACATAATGGCTCCCCGGGGGGTCTTGGGGACTACCGCCAAATACCGCAAAATTTTTTGGCCGAGGGGAACGCTGGCTACGCTAAAACCCGTTAACACCATCAGGGCCATTTGCATAGCAAAGGCAAGGAAGTTCCAAAATCCATTGACCCAGAACTTAACCATGTCAAAGGGACCCTTATAGGCGCCGAAGATCCCCATCAAATAGGCAATAAAGGTAAATAGGATGACAAAGAGAAAGGAGTGGGGAATAAAACGGGCCAACCATAAGTTTAAGGTTTTGGCCCCCCTTGGCAAGAAATTAAGTTTAAACAACATTGCCGATGCAATTCGTCTCGAATTGGGTTTGATCTACAATTGAAGTCAAATCTCCTAAGCCCTGCTCGATCAACTATAGATAGCCCATAGGTCAAAAGTCAATAAAAAAGAAACTGCTAAGAATTAAAGCGATAGGCTATGGGTACTACCTTTTCCCTCTTGCCAATAGCCTATCGCCTATTGCCTTACACCTTGCGCCTTGCGCCTCTCATAGAGGTTGACAAAATAATACCCATGGGGTATAGGTGAATAGTTCTTTCGTCTTGCGGCTTAAAAACCTGTTCTTGCCAGCAAGAAATCATGAAGTTTTGAGGGGCAGAAGCAAAGCCTAAGATTTCTTTGCTGGCAATAGCGGTTTTTGGGTAGAATGTTAACTGAAAGACATTCTCGAAAAAATAATGAGGAGTAAAAAGAAAGGAGACTTTTTTATGGCTCAAAATGTAACAGCCCCTATGGTGGGAAAGATCGTAGACATTAAGGTGAAAGTAGGCGACCGGGTGCAAGAAGATGACGAGGTGGCCGTTATGGAGGCCATGAAAATGGAGATGCCCATCGTGGCCCCGATATCCGGTGTGGTGAAGGAAATTCGGGTCTCCGTCGGCCAGACTTGTGAAACCGATATGGTCATGATGATTATCGAATAAAATAGCAAGTTGGTTCAAAGGAATTAGCTCATCGTTCTTAGCTCTCAGCTATCCGCTATGAGCCGCCAGCCGTTAGCTTTGAGCGATTGGCTCATAAGGAGGAAAGGGAAAATGGATTTCAAATTGAGTGAAGAATTACAAGCCATTCGGGAGACGGCCCGGGACTTTGCCGAAAAGGAAATCGCTCCCTTTGCGGACAAATGGGACTCGGAACATTATTTCCCCCGAGAGGTTATCAAGAAAATGGCTGACTTGGGTTTTTACGGGACCATTATTCCCGAAGAATACGGAGGAAATGGAATGGGTTTTTTGGCCGGGACGATCATTACGGAAGAGATCGCCCGGGCCAGCGCTTCTTTGCGGGTTACTTTTAATATGCAGACCTTTGGCCCGGCCTTTTCCATCCTGCGGTATGGCACGGAAGAGCAAAAGAAAAAATATATTCCCCCCTTGGTCTCCACAGAACAGATCAGCTGCTTCGGCATCACCGAACCCAACGCCGGCTCGGATGTCATGTCCCTGAAGACCACGGCAATCCCTAAGGGAGATTATTTTTTGATCAATGGAGCGAAGACCTGGATTTCCAACGCCCAAGTGGCCGATCTCTGTATCCTTTATGCTTACCATGACCCAGCGGCCAAGAGCAAAGGACTCTCTACATTTTTGTTGGACATGCACCTTCCCGGGATCACCACTCGCCCTTTGGATAAGCTGGGTCTGCACTCCGCGCCTACAGGAGAAATTTTCCTCGAGGACGTCAAACTTCCTAAGGATGCCTTGCTGGGCTCCCTGGGGGATGGCGTAAAGCATGTCTTCGGGTCCCTGAACCAGACCCGCCTTTCCTGTGCCGCCGGAGGGTTAGGGATTGCCCAGGCCTGCCTCGACGCGTCGGTCAAGTATTGTAATGAGCGCGTGCAATTCGGGCAACAGATTGGTCAGTTTCAAATGAATCAAGATATGATAGCCATCATGGCCACGGAACTGGAAGCTGCCCGTTTTCTAGTTTACCGCGCGGCTGTCCAGAAAGATGAGGGGTCTTTGAACAATGTGCTGGAAACTTCCATGGCCAAATATTTTGCCGGCGAAGTGGCCGGGAAAGCCGCAGACTTTGCCATGAGGATTCTCAGTGCTTATGGATACTCCACGGAGTATCCTGTAGCCCGTTATTACCGGGACGCTAAATCCATTGCCATTGTCGAAGGAACGGCCAACATCCAGAAGACCATCATCGCCTTAGATCAATTGGGATTTCGCAAGGCCAATCGTTAAAAGAAATCAAAGGTGCTCCCAACCCGGAGGAAGTCCGGGCGGAAAGAATCAAGGGGAAATACTCGAACATCAACCGATAAAAAATTTAACTTAATTGTATAGGAATTTCCTTTTTGGACACGGATGTACACAGAAAGTCGCTTAGCGCTTAGCGCTATGCGCATAGCGTCTTTTTTGTATCTGCGGTTATCTGCGCAAATCTGCGTCCTATTAAATTTAAGGCGCGAGTGGCCGGAACTGGAGGGGGTTGGCAAATCCCCTCCAGCTTTTTTTCGGCGTCCAGGCAATGGAAACAAGGGTCTTATGCCGCAAGCTTTAGAAGATATCAAAGTCTTAGACCTGTCCCGCGTCTTGGCCATGCCCTACTGCAGCATGATGCTCGGCGACCTGGGAGCCGAGATCATCCGGGTAGAACGGCCGGGGGTAGGGGATGAAACCCGGCACTGGGGTCCACCGTGGGCTGGCGATCAAAGCGCTTATTACCTCTGCACCAACCGCAATAAGAAAAGCATCACCGTCGACCTGAAAAAAAAAGAAGGACAAGCAATTATTCATCGCTTAGCTCAAAGGAGTGATGTCCTGCTGGAAAACTTCCTGCCGGGTAGCCTCGCCGAGATGAACCTGGGTTACGAAAACATCAAAGCCATTAACCCTAAAATCATTTATGCTTCCGTCACTGGATATGGGCAGGACGGCCCTTACCGGGACCTCCCTGGTTTCGATTTCATCATTCAGGCGCAGGGCGGCCTGATGTCTATCATCGGCGAGGCTGACGGCCCGCCGATGAAAGTGGGCGTAGCCATCGTGGACATCACCGCTGGTTTATTTGCCTGTTCCGCTATTCTTGCCGCTCTACATTATCGGGAAAAAACCGGAACCGGCCAACGCATTGACATTGCTCTCTTGGATTCCCAGGTCGCCTGGCTGGCCAACCAGGCCAGCAACTACCTGATTTCCGGTAAGGTTCCCTGGCGGTCCGGTAATGCCCATCCCAACATCGTTCCCTATGAAACCTTTCAGGCCAAAGACGGGATTTACATCGCTCTGGGTGTCGGCAATGATAACCAGTGGCGAAAATTCTGTAAACTGGCCCAGCTTGAATATTTAATGGACGACCCCCGATATGCGACCAATCCGCAACGCGTGGCCAACCGGAAAGAATTGGTTTCTTTTCTTCAGAAAATTTTCCTCGAAAAAAACTCTGAGGAATGGCTCAAGCTCCTTGCTGCGGCTGAGATCCCCTGCGGTCCCATCAACACCATCGACCGGGTATTCGCAGACCCGCAAATTCTGGCACGGCAGATGGTGGTGGAAATGGAACATCCGGTGACTGGCAAGTACAAAGTCGTCGGATCTCCTATGAAACTCTCCCAAACTCCCGTTCAATACCAGATTCCTCCACCCTTATTGGGAGAACATACCGAAGAACTTCTAAGAGAAGTTTTAGGCTACGACCAGGTCCGAATTGATAGGTTAAAGGAAGAAAAAGTTATCTAATTTAATTTTCAGGTTTCAGGTTACGAGTTGCGAGTTGCGGCATGAGCGTTTTTATCTTGAAACTTTCAACTTGAAGATTATAACTTTCTTTGAGCCTTATTCCTTGCGTCTTGAACCTTGCACCTTTTGCCGATTGTCTATAATCCTTATGCCAGCCGATCTTTTTTCCCCTTGTTGCCAAAATCAATATGTGGTAAGAAAGAGCCTCGCGCCAGAAAAAAGTAAATATTATTATTAGAAAAGGAGAATTCGCGATGGGTTCTAAGCGACACTTGGGCACTTTGACGATTCTATTAACCATTATTTTCACCCTTTCCTTTGGGAGTTCGGGAGAGGCCCAGAGCAAGGCCGTGCGTCTATCCATCGGTACGGGGGGAACAGGCGGTGTATATTATCCCCTCGGGGGCGGAATGGCCAATGTCATCTCCAAGTATATTCCCAACACGGAAGCCACGGCTGAAGTAACGGCTGGTTCTGTGGACAACTGCAAACTCATCCAGATAGGAAAAGCCGAGTTGGCCCTTATCATGGCCGATATCGGATATGATGCTTGGAAGGGACTTGGAAGATTCAAGGCCGGTGGAGCGATTCCTATACGAACGATTGGGGTCATCTATTCCAATTACATGCACTTTGTAACTGTGGAAGGATCGGGGATTAAATCCGTTTCCGACCTCAAGGGAAAGCGGGTATCCACAGGATCTCCGGGGAGCGGGACCGAAGTTAAAACCATGAGGGTTCTGGAAAGCTACGGCATTGATGGGGAGAAAGATATTAAGCGGGATCGCCTGGGGGTAGCTGAATCCGCTGGAGCTTTGAAGGATCGTAAGATAGATGCCTTCACTTGGGATGGAGGGTTGCCCACTGCCGCCGTTTTAGATTTAGCAGCCACGCCAGGGATTAAGATTAAAGTCTTAAACAACGCTGATCATCTTGATAAGTTGACCCAGAAATATGGGCCGGTTTACTTCAAACTGCCCATACCTAAAGCCATTTACCCGGGTATGGATGCTGACGTCCAGGTGGTGTGTGTGGCCAATCTCTTAATCTGCCATGAGAAAATGGATGCCGGGCTGGCTTATAACATAACAAAAGTCCTTCTCGAACATCAGCCGGAACTCGTAGCGGTGCATAAAGAAGCCCAGAACTTCACCTTAGCCACCGCCGCAGTTGGTTCTTCGCTGCCTTTCCATCCGGGAGCGATTAAGTACTACCAGGAAAAGGGAATCAAGTTTAAATAAACGGTTATATCCTCCTCCTGCTGACAATCTTTTTCGGGTTGCCGTGGGAGGGGAAGGCTTCCCCACAAAAAAAATTCTCATGTTGCCCGGCAGAGTTCTCCTGGAAAGCCTGATTTTATTCCTTCATAGAAAGGACAGGTATGCAGGAAGAGGAAAAACCTTCTTTAGCTCCTGAAGAAGAACTGATTACTGAAGAACGGCTGAAAAAAGCTGAAGCCTTTATCGAGGAAGAAGAGGGACCTTCCCGCCGTCTGTCCGGTAAGATGGGGATATTCATCACCACCGTGGCCGTGGCCATGTCCCTTATCCATCTTTACGCCGCTATCGGGATAATCATGACCCAGATCCTCCGGGGGATTCACGTCATGTTCGTCCTTTTTTTAACCTTTCTGGTTTTCCCGTCCCTCAAACGGTTTCGCAACAGGATTTTCTGGTATGATTACCTCCTTTCCGTTTTGGGAGTTGCAACCATCGTTTACATCTTCCTCGATTTCGAAGAGTTCATTTACCGCGCCGTGACGCCCACCTCCTGGGACTTAATCTTCGGTGGTTTGCTGATGGTTTTGATTCTGGAAGCAACCCGCCGGACGACGAGCTGGATTCTTCCCGTTGTCGTTGGATCTTTCTTGGTTTATGCCTATATCGGGCCTTGGCTTCCTCCCCCCTGGACCCATCGGGGATATGGCATTGACCGACTCGTTGGACACATGTATATGACTCTGGAGGGAATTTTTGGCGTGCCCGTCGATGTCTCCTCTACCTATATTATCCTCTTTACGATATACGGAGCCTTCCTGGAATTTTCCGGGGCGGGAAAATTCTTCATCGATTTTTCCCTCTCGGCCATGGGGGGGAAGCCAACCGGGGCGGGTCGAACCGTGACCCTGGCCTCGTTTCTCCTCGGAGGACCCTCCGGCAGCGGGGTGGCCACCACGGTCACCCTGGGTTCGGTGGCTTATCCCATGCTGGCCAAGGCCGGATACAGTAAAGAAGCAGCAGGAGGTCTTTTAGCGGCCGGAGGCATCGGCGCCATCCTTTCCCCGCCGGTGTTGGGAGCGGCCGCTTTTCTCATCGCTGAGTTTTTGAAGATCTCCTATTTGGACGTCATCGTCATGGCCTCTATCCCAACGATCTTGTATTACTGGGGGATCTTCCTTATGGTGGAATTTGACGCTAAAAAGTTTGGGGCCAAAGTTATCTCCTTCGACCACACCTATTCTTTATGGCAACTCACCCGGCTTTATGGATTTCACTTTACTTCTCTCATCGCCATCGTCGTCATCATGGTCGTGGGGTTTACGCCCATCATGGCTGTCTTCTGGGCTACCGTGATTGCGTTGGCAGTCAGCTTTATCCGACCGGATACCGCCCTTTTCCCGAAAAAATTAATCAATGCCCTGCGGAGCGGTTCCATCGGGGTGCTTTCCGTGGCCACCACCTGTGCTTCGGCCGGAATTATCGTGGGCGTAGTCACCCTCACCGGGCTGGGGCTGAAATTCAGCTCCATCGTCATCGAATATGCCGGAGGGAGCCTCCTTTTGACCGCCATCTTCACGGCTTTGGTAGTCTGGGTCGTCGGTCTGGCCGTTCCCGTGACGGCTTCCTACATCATCTGCGCGGTGATCGCCGCCCCTGCCCTGATGAAGCTGGGCGTCCCTGACTTTGCCGCCCACATGTTTATTTTCTACTACTCTATCCTCTCGGAGGTCTCCCCCCCCACCGCTCTTTCTCCCTTTGCCGCCGCTGCGCTCACCGGGGGAGATCCCTACAAAACGACCATGCAGGCCTGGAAATATACTCTACCTGCTTTCCTCGTCCCCTTTAATTTTACCCTTCATCCCGACGGCGTGGCTTTGCTTTTTAAGGGTGATCCGCTTAATATCATCTGGACCTTTATAACAGCCCTGGTGGGTATCTTTGCCCTGGCAGCGGGCATGGATGGATGGATGTTCAAACGGGCCACCCCTTATGAGCGGGCCATTCTAATCATCGCCGGGCTGGCCTTAGTTTATCCGGTCCTGGTTTACGATTTCGTCGGGCTGGGGTTAGTAGGCATTGCCATCCTCTCCCAGAAAGTAATCAGAAAGAATAATTTATAATTGCAACTCGGGACACAGATTTACACGGATAAACCCAGATAGCTTTTTTATAGTTCCTTCTTTTCAATGTCCGGATAACGAAACCCTGATAATCTGTGTTCATCTGTTTTTCAAAAGAAAATTTCTCTACTCTGGAATTAAAGAAAGGAGGCCATGATGTTTAAAAAATTTTTAGTTCCCTTAGATGGTTCCAAGCTGGCCGAAGGAATTCTGCCCCGAGTAGAATGGTTGGCCAAGATTCATGGGGCAGAAGTCACCCTCTTGCGGGTGGCGCTGGCCTACACCTTCCCGGGGATGGACCCTATTCAACATCAGGTGAATGTCGTCCGCGAGGCGGAGGAATACCTGGCGAAAGTTGAGGAGAATCTGAAAAGCGTGGGGGTCAACGTAAACTCAGTGGTCCGTTATGGCCACGATGCCCAGGAAATTGTCGATCATGCCCGAGACCGCGACTTCGACCTTATCGCCATGTCCACTCACGGGCGCACCGGGCTCACCCAGTTCGTCCTGGGAAGTGTGGCCAACAAGATTATTCATACGGCCACCGTACCTATCCTCCTCTGCCGGGTCTGTTGAAAAAAAGGGTGTAGGGTATAGGGTCAATCCCCTCCACCCTGCATTTTTATTTTTTTATAATTCTCGACAAATTCCAATCCACAGGCAGGCGGACGAGCTGGCCAGATTTGGTCTCGAACAGTAGGTGACCGTTGGCCAGGCCAAAGAGAAAGAGGTCCCGGGTGATCTCTACGTCCTTTTGGCAATAGGCAATCACTTCTTCGATCTTCCCTTCTTTAAACCACTGCAATGACTGTAAGCCATCGGCGGATTTCTCCATGTTTAAAGTCTTGTGGGCCAGGTGGTTGAGGGAAAGACGATAACCCAATTGCCTGGAAATTTCTTGCAGGATGTCAAAGGTCTTGAGTTCAGAAAAGCGAAAAGGAGAGTAACCTTTCAGGACATGGTAATCGAAATCAGCGATGTTAAACCCAACAACCAGGTCCGCGGTCTTCAGTTTGGCGATCAAGTCATGGACACGATCTTCTTTGAATATATCAAAAGAATCTTCCCTCGAATCATAAACTACGGCCACAGCCAAACGCATCAGGTGTTTGTTCTGCCAGCCGCCGACTTCTTCGGCACTCCTCTGGGTTTCCAGGTCCAGAAAAAGAATACGGTGGCGAGAAATTTTTTCCTTTAGCCAAAGGGGATGTTGAGGTCGGGTAATTGCCTCGGGCTCGGCAATTTCAGAATCCCCCCCGAGAAAAACATTAGCCGGAAGCGTCAAAGGCCTCGTCTGAGCTCTATCCGCTATTTGGGGTTTAATTTCCTTTCCCCCCAATAACCATTCCAGGATGAATTCCGCAGCACGCTTGTCTAAGGGTTTGTTTCCCGACCCGCACTTGGGAGAGTGGACGCAAGATGGGCAGCCGTCCAAGCAGTTACAATCACGGATCAGAGAAAGGGTTTTTTTCAAAAGCTCTTCCAGCATGCCATAGCCATATTCGGCCAAGCCAACCCCTCCGGGGTATCCGTCATAGATAAAAATTGCTGGCTTCTCCAACTGGGGATGCACCGGGTAGCAAATTCCTCCCACGTCATTCCGATCGCAGAGGGCAAAAAGCGGGAAAAGGGCGATGGAGGCATGTTCGATGGCGTGGATTCCGCCCATAAAATGCATCCCTGCTTCCTTCACTTGCTGAGAGATGCTTTCAGGAAGGACCATCCACAATCCCATGGTCTCAAAGACGTGGGAAGGCATCTCTAATTCATGGACGCTGAGAAGATCCTGGCCGAAGATGCGCCGCTTCTCAAAACCCCTAACCCTCTCGGTGACCTTTAACCTGCCGAAACAGGCTGTGAACTGAGCGATATTCTGGGTTTGGGCCACAGAGAGGATCTCGGTCTCTTTCTCTGATAGCGCGCGGGTATAATAATCCACCTCCACCTGTTTGGTCCAGACTTCCCTCTTCCCCTGGTCCAGATGGGTGACTACGTACGGGTCGGCTTTATGCAGGTAGATCGCTCCCGGGTGACATTCGCTGTAAACCCTCGGCACGCTGATCTTCCCGACCACTCGCTTCGTCCCTTCTTCGAAGATGGTAAAACCTTCTCCCGCGGAACGAATGTCCACCATCCGGTGGGGATAAACCCGGTGGGAAAACCATTCCCGGCCCGAGGCACTGCGGAGAAGTTCCCCTTCGGCAACCAGTTGATCCAGAAGGGGATCGTATTTTTGCAATGGGAAAACATCTTCCTCCATCCGCAGCGGTATCTCAGCACTGGCACAGACTAAGTGTCGGGAAACGATTACGGAATTGTCCGGATCCACTATCGCGCTCTCAAACCCCCGGCTGAAGAAATCTTGCGGATGGCGCATGAAATACTGGTCCAGAGCGTCTGGCTGGGCGATTAAGGCAATGAGAGACTCCCGATCTGCTCTTCCTACCCGGCCACCTCGCTGCCAGGTAGCTGCGACTGTACCCGGGTAGCCCACCAGGATGCAAACATCCAAACCTCCAATGTCAATTCCCAACTCCAAGGCACTGGTGGAGATGACTCCCAAAAGTTCGCCGGATACCAGTTTGGCTTCGATCTCCCGGCGTTCTTCCGGAAGGAACCCGGCACGGTAGGAGCTCACCCGGTTCTTCAAGTCCGGGCGATCCTTTAAAACCCAGGTGTGCAGGAGTTCCGTTATCTTCCGGGCCTGGGTAAAGACCAAAGTACGAAAGCCGCCGTCGAGGCAGTCCAGGAAAAGTTTCACGGCCAAGGTGTAGGGGCTCATCGTAGGATTCAGAAAAAGGAAATTCCTCCCCGCACGGGGTGCACCGCTTTCTTCGACAGCTTCGAAGGGAAGGCCCATCAGCTTCTCAGCAAATGCCTTGGCGTTGGCAATGGTTGCCGAACAAGCGACGAACTGGGGCCTTGATCCATAGAAGTTACAGATCCGTTCCAGCCTGCGGATAATTTGTGCCAGATGCGAGCCGAATATCCCTTTGTAAGTGTGGAGCTCATCGATGATCACATACCGTAGGTTGCGGAAGAGCTCCTCCCATTGGGTATGAAACGGGAGCAGGCTGAGATGGACCATGTCCGGGTTGGTGATCAAAATCGTGGGAATAGATTCGCGAATCTTCCTCCGCCGATAACTCGACGTATCTCCATCATAGATCACGGCCTGAAATTTGATCTGGCCTTTAATCGGGGAAATAAATTCCTCCAGGGCCTTCAATTGGTCTTGCTCCAGCGCTTTCAAGGGGAAGAGGTACAGGGCTTTTGAGTCTGGGATTTGGAGAAGAGACTCGATCACCGGCAGGGTGTACGCCAAGGTCTTGCCGCTGGCCGTTGGCGTGGCAATGACTACATTCTTCCCCTCCCGAACTTTTTGGATGGCTGCGGCCTGGTGGGAGTAAAGAGAATCAATATTCTGCTCCGCCAGGGCCTGGGTCAATAAAGGAGGTAACTCCCTTTCCAACCTTGCCCATTGCCCCCCTTGGGAAGGGATCGCCTGGTGGTAGACTATCTGCGGCTTGTAAAACCGGTGCCGCTCTAAATTTTCTATGAACTTGATCATAAAGAATTAAAAACGCTATGGGCATAGCGCTAAGCGCTTAGCGGTTTAAACTTTTCCATTGAATTATTTTATCAAACATGGTAATAAAATTCAAACGGGAGGTATCAAAACGTAAAAATGGCGCGAGGGAAAAAAGGCCTTTTATTGGGTGGGCTCATTCTGGTAACACTGGGGATCTTACTACTCCTGCATCGCCTTTATATCCTTCATTTTGAAACAAGCTGGCCATTAATCTTAGTGGCCATCGGCGTGGGGCTCTTTCTGATCAATCGTCACACTTGGGCGGGCTGGATCGTTGGCGGCATCGGCATTATTCTTTTTGTTGTGAATTTTGTCATTGAATTTTTTCCGTCCTTTGAAGCCTGGAGTGACCTGGTCGGGCCCATTATCCTCCTCATCATCGGTATTCTCCTTCTCTACCGCTACTACTATGGATTTCGGGGGCCTCAACCTTGATGGCTTCGTAAAAAGTCCATCAACCTTAATCCTTTCCAAAAAAAGCTACTAAGCGCAGAGCGCATGGCGCATAGGGTTTATAAATTTTTAAAAAGGGGGCAATAAAAAAGGGAGGCTGAAATCAGCCTCCCTTTTTTCTAAGAGGGGTTATTTAGGACCGGTAGAGGAAATAACTATCTTCCTCCAAGTGGCGATGTCGCTGGCGCCATTCTTCTAAGGGGATGGAGTATTGGCGCTCGATCTTTTCTCGGAAAACGGGTCCGGAATTATACGCACAGAAGGGGTACATCCTGCCATTAGGCGCCGCATAGTGGATGGAACAACGCTTCACTCGGTCCACGTTGTAATTATATGAATCCTGGAAGTGCATACCCCCCACGAGTAACATGTTCCAGTTGTAAATGAGTTCCACGCGCTTTTGGGCCTCCTTGTCCACCACCCCCTGGAAAAGCTCTAAGCAGATTTCCGGGGTCATCCCGTCCTTTGCTTCCTTCTCCCGGAAGTGCTTCTTCAGCAGATGCTGAGCGCTGAGGGCAGTCAAGGCCCGAATATGAGAGATCTTCTGTTTCACCAGGTTGTTCAGGTCCATGGTGAACCCTTCGATGTCGATTATCTTGGTGATCGGGGTGACACTCTTGGTTTGGCAATTGACAAAGATGTAGGAGCCAATGCCACAATCCGCATGGGAGGTAATCTTCATCACTTCATACTTCCAAATGGCGCTGAGCAGCTTGGAAAAAGGAGAGGTCACTGACAGAGGGTACCAATCCTCCATGGCCTTGAGATAACCGGTTTGGCTCTCGATATCCTTGGCCAAGTCGGACAAGGTGTAGCGTTGCCGTTCTCGTTCTTCAACCGAGATCCGCCCGGTGAAGGCCACGGGCTGATAGCTGATTCCGCTGATGACGTCAGAATTATCAATGGCAAATTGCAGAATATTTCCCACCTGATGATCATTGATGGTCTTGATGATCGTCGGCACCAGAACGATCCGCAAGCCTGACTCTCTGGCATTCTCCACTGCTTTGACCTTCAACTCCCAGAGGCCGGACAGCCCCCGGGTCTTCTGATACACTTCATCTCCTGTCCCATCAAACTGCAAATAAACGGTATAGAGGCCCGCTTCCTTGCACTGCCTGGCAAACTCCAGATCTTTACCGATGCGGATCCCATTAGAAGCAATCTGCAGATGGCTGAAGCCCATGGCCCGGGTTGCTTTCAGGATGTCCAGGAACCGAGGATGAATGGTTGGTTCTCCACCGGAAAATTGGACCCCTGGAGGAAAAACAGGTTTTATATTCCTGACCATGGCGAGCATTTCCAATACTTGCTCATAAGTCGGCTCATACACGTACCCCTGCACATTGGCGTTGGCAAAGCAGATGGGACATCTCAAATTACATCGATTGGTTAAATCGATGTTGGCCACGGCGGCGTGGCTGATGTGCAGGTCGCAAACTCCGCAGTCATCCGGGCACACCTTCGCCCCGATAATCTGTGGATTCAGGATTCCGTCCCCATCCTCGTAGGTCCACCGTTCAACCTTCTTATAAAGCTCCGCATCAGAATACACCAGGTCTCGCACAAACCCGTGGTCTGGACAGGTCTTCTCCATGAGTACTTTTCCATCTCGTTCGAGAATTTTGGCCGGGATCAATTTCCGGCATTCCGGGCAGAGGCTCTCCACCTGTTTGGGAAGCCCGATGGGAACGTTTTGCGTCGGTGGGTAATAAGGCTCGAGACTGGTGAGCTTTTGCCCTGATGCCTTTTTCTTGATGTTGCGGATTAAGTCCCCAATGGCCATTTTACCCTCCTGTTAAAGCCTTTTTTAAGATTTTTAGCAAAATATGGGCCACCGGGGCGACAGCAGTATTTTTTAAAACCAACTGATATTATTAATTAATTTTTTAAGGAAATGCATAATGGAAAGGGGGAAAATAGGCTTGATGGCTTACGCTAGGTCGTAAATTAAAAATTATTAAATAACTACAATAAGTTATTAGCTGCGAAGTTTTTCTTCCAAGTGCGAAATTATTTTTCGCATCAATTTTTTCCAAATTTTTCCTTAGCAATTCCGTATTTTTTAATTAAGTTCTGGAACTGCCTTCTGTCCATGTTGACCATAGCTGCCGATCGTTGGATATTCCCCTCCCCTTTACGCAAGGCTTCGATGATGAAATTTCCCTCAATCTCCTCCTTCATTTTCTGTTGGGCTTGTTTTTTCATCTGCTTAAGTTCGTGCCGGTCGGCAGCGACGGTTTTCTCTTCCTCTTTTTCCTGAATGGTAAGCTCTTCAGGCAGGTCTTCAACTTCTATATAATCGGAACGGCAAAGGACTAAACCCCGAAGAAGGGCATTTTCAAGTTCTCTTACATTACCTGGCCAGGTGTTCTCCATTAAACATTTCAGTGCTCTTTCGCTTATTCCCTTATTTTTTTTCTTGCCTATCCCACGGTGCTTATCCAAGAAATGCTCAACCAGTAAGGGAATGTCTTCTTTCCTCTCGCGCAGGGGAGGAATCGGAATGATGATCACATTCAAACGGTAATAAAGGTCTTCCCGAAAAGCTCCTATTTCCACAGCCTGTTTCAGGTCTTTATTGGTGGCCGCAACAATCCGGTTATCTACTTCGATATCTTCCATGCCGCCAACCCGTTGGAACTTCTGCTCTTCTAAAACCCGCAGGATTTTTACTTGGAGTTCTTTGGGCATCTCCCCAATCTCATCCAGAAAAAGCGTTCCCTTATCCGCCAGCTCCAAGCGCCCCCTTTTCGTCTTCACCGCACCGGTGAAGGCTCCCTTTTCATAGCCGAAAAGCTCACTTTCAAGGAGGTTACTGGGAATGGCTGCACAATTGATGACCACGAAGGGCTTACTCGAACGGTCACTTTCGTAATGGATGGCTCTGGCCACTATTTCTTTACCTGTGCCGCTCTCACCCTGAACGAGCACGGTAGCCCTTGTCCCCGCTACTTGTTGGATGAGCTGGATGACTCTCTGCATAGCCGGATGGCTGCCTACAATATTCTTGGGTCCATAGAGGGTCTTTAACTCCTGCCGAAGGTCGCGGTTTTCATCTTTCAGGCGACATACCGATAGAGTTTTTTCGATCAATAGCTCCATCTCATCCATCTTAATGGGCTTGAGGATATAATCGACGGCTCCTTCTTTCATGGCCTGAACTGCCCCTTCAACTGTCCCATAAGCTGTCGTAATGATTATGGGGAGTTCAGGATGGATTTGGCGCACTTCCTGCAGCAGGGTCATTCCGTTCATGCGGGGCATTTTCAGGTCCGTAACCATCAGGGTGACGTCTTTCGTTTTCACCACCTGCAGAGCTTCTTCCCCATCCCCGCAAGTTAGAACTTCATATTTCGGGCTGAAATTAATCTCGAAAATGCGCTGCATGCGGATTTCGTCGTCAACAATCAAAATTCGCGGCTTCATAAATCTCCAAATGACAAAATAAAAAACGCTATGCGCATAGCGCTAAGTGCTTAGCGATTCTCAGCGTTCCCGTCGCTCGCCGGGGCAGGGCCTATGGCCCCAAAACACCCCAGCATCCCCTTGGGTACGGGAAGGGAAATGGTAAAAGTTGCTCCCCCTCCATCGTTGTTCGCCACTGAGATCGTTCCTCCGTGGTTTTTAACGACCGTATGGACAATGGTCAAGCCTAAACCCGTACCTTGCTCTTTCGTAGTAAAAAAGGGGTCAAAGATCTTGGACTCTCTCCCTGCAGGGATACCCACGCCTGTATCGCTGACTCGGATGATGACATCCTTGTTCTCTTTTTGGGTCAAGGTAATACGCAGCGTCCCTCCCGCAGGCATCGCTTCCAGAGCATTCAACTCCAAGTTGACGAAGGCCTCATGGATCTGTTCCGGATCCAAGAAAAGGGAGACTTTATCCTGGGGATATTCCTGGACGACCTGAACCCCCCTCTCGCGGGCAGGAATGGAGCTTAAATCCACTGTCCGCCTCAGAATGTCCTTCAGGTTTACCTCTTGGAAGGTAGGGGGTTTCGGTTTGGCAAACTCCAGAAAGTTCGTCAGCATGCGATTGATGCGCTCGGACTCCTCGCGGATGAACTGAATCATTTCCGACTGGACAGGTTCAGGAATTTTTTTCTTCAGGGTCTCCGCTGAACCCGAGATGATGCCCAGGGGATTGCGAATTCCATGGACAAAGGAAGCGGCCATCTCTCCCAAGGCTGCCAGTTTTTCTGATTGCATCATCTGCAGATCTTTCCTCTTCAAGTTCTGGTAAAGAAGAGCCCGAGAAATAGCCATGGCCATAGCCGGAGCAAGGGCTTCCAACGCTTCGATTTCCATGATCGTGAAATTCTTTCCATTCCGTTTATCCCCCACTAACAAAAACCCCAGCAGGCCTTCCTCCCACTGGAAGGGAATGACCAGAGCAATATGTTCAATCATCATTTCTTTTACGTCGGCCTGGAGGGGATAATAGTTCTTGATGTATTCCAGCTCAACAGCCCTTTGCGATTTCTTCAAGTAGGCGATGAAGGAGCTTTCCTCCGCAAAGGGCCTCTCCTCTAAGAAACCCGTCTGACTGGTCATCCGGTAAGAATCCGCTTCCACGTCCAGGGTCCATATTCCTACCTTATTCACAACCAGAGCCTGGGAAATAAATTCCACTGTGGCCCGGGAAAGGGTTTGCAGGTCGAGGATGTTCAGAAGGGTGCGAGTGAACTCGAAAAACTTGAGCCGGAAAAGATACCGGTCCCGGTAGAAAAATCGGTCAATGAATTCTTCTACCCTCCTCTCCAGTGGCCGCAGGAGGAAGACCAAAACAAGGATGAAAACACTTTCTACGAGTAATGAAGTGGTCCCAAACTTATTGGCCAGAATGTCACAAACGTTTTTAATTAAAAGGACATAGATCACCAGGACCAATCCGGTAAGGATCGAATAAAGAATGCCCCCGCGGATAATGAAATGAATGTCTACCAAACGGTATTTGACGATGGCCAGAGCAAAGAAGAAGCTGATCAACAGGGAATAAAGACTGGCCACGAAGAAGAAAGAGTAGCCCAGTTCAAAGAAATAGTTGGCCACATGCAGAACCAGGCCGATGATGAACATGGAGCAGATGCCTACCAAAAGATAGAGGATTTGCAGACGCTGGCGGGCGATCTTGGTTTGGCCGTAAGAAAGGATGAAATTCAAAACACCCCAACTAAAATATCCCAAACCAATCAAGCTCAAGACCCAGGCCAGGACGTGCGATTCCAGGGGGCCTTTGAAGGTAAAGACGTAGTAAAAGATGGAGCCGATCTGCAGGACCCGCCCGATATCGACCTGGAGCAGGAGGACAAAAGGAATTAGCAGAATAACTGGCCCGGCATACAGAAGGGTGCTGCGCCAGCCATCAAAGAAACGAGTGAATTTCTGGGGGAAAACGTAGGAAAAATGCAAGAAGAAGACGGGAAAGAGAAAAACTCCCGCAAAAATGATTTTTACTCCAATCAGAGCCATGGAATGCTGGTCACTGTTGATCATGATTAGTTCCCCGGCATTCCAGCCTACAAAGGAAAGAATCAACAGAGTGAAGACCCGGTTGACCACGCCCTTGGGGTTATCAAAAAAAACAACCAGGCACAGGGTCAGGTTGATGGCCAAAGCCAAAGCCGC
>JAURYC010000045.1 GCA_030654105.1 Deltaproteobacteria bacterium | reverse complement strand
GTGAGCAAAATGGCAAAATTGATTTGCGTGGTATGTGGTGCTGAAGAATCCGTCCCTGTCGTACATTGAGGGCCAGGAATCTCCGGTCCGGAGATAGATAAACTTTATTGCCCGTGCCTTCCAGAAGGTCACACAGAAAATATAGACATGCCAAAACACTGTGATAAACCAATGAAGTATATCAAATGACAAAGAAGGAGGGCTATAATGGAAAAAGAGATAATTATCTATACCACGCCAATATGCCCTTTTTGTAAGGCGGCCAAAGAGGATTTGGATCGGAAAGGTATAAAATATAAAGAAATCGACGTTTCTAAAGATGCCGAAGAATTGGAAAAAATGATCAAAATTTCGGGAAAGAGATTTGTTCCAGTAATGGTTAATGGAGAAAATGTCACAGTTGGATTCGGTGGTACTTGAGGAATTTGACGGTCCAGCGGGCAGTTGGATATTCTCTAAATAAAGTTTGCCTCCCTATGTTTGCCGCCTTCTACATAAAAAGGCGACATTTCTTTTAACCAGCTCGCAACGACAGATACCAAGCGCACAGGCATTTGCAAGACTTTCCATTTGACCGACGGAGCTCCGAGGTCTCTCGTGGTTCGCATAAGTCTGATTCGCGACTTCGTCAACAGGCACCAGAATGGACGCTGCCTTGTATGTCCCTTTCCGCTAACGCTCGGTTCCCATTTGCATCACGTGATTGCCCGCGACGACCGAGGGCCACATCATCTTCTAAACCTCGTAGCTCTATGTCCGAATCACCATCTCGTCCTCGAGCGCGTTCGCCGGCACATTGCTCCCAAAGAAACGCATTCACATCCGGAATGGCTGATGCGCGGTCAGGCAGCGCTTTCTGTTCTTGACACTTTAGGTGCAACGGAGCGCCGTGTATTCGATCAACTCTCCGAACCGCACCCCCTGCGGCAGCCGATTGCGAGCGGCGTTGAGCCGAAGTTCCAAGCAATCCTCGCACACGACGTGGCACTTGCCGACGTAAAAATATTACTTGCTGCCAATTTGGCTCGCCCGAGTGCGCTTCTCGCGTGGCGGATTGTGAAAGGTCGGGCACCCGAGCCACAAGGCCCATCTGAATATCAAGAAGCGATCAAAGCGCTAGCTCAGTCTCCTTCTGCCCTCGACGTGATAGATGTCGTCGAACGACATCTTCGCTTACTCGCGCTCCCATCCGACCGCGCTTGGTTTTTCCACCAGGAGTTAAGCTCTAGCCCCCCCGCCCTCTAACAAAGCCATCGCACGGACTCATCGCAAGCGGGCTTCACCCGCCTACTGCAGGCGGGTTATGGTCATCGTTAAATCCCAGGCTCGCTTCTCTGTCGCCTTCCGTATAAAAAAGCGACATTTTTACTTTTCCTCTTTAGCTATCTCTTTGTTTTCCTTACTTGTTGATAAAGAATTACGTCACCCTGTCGCAATTTTGCCTAATAAACGACAAAAACTTTCGTAAACCACTACCAATGTTGTTATTATGCTCACTTTCTTTCAGTAATCCTCAGTCTATTCGATCGATCGCTCCCGTTGACTTGTAGGTGCTACTCGTTATTTTGGGAAAAATATCTTTCTGCTGAAACCTAAATTTTTGGGATGCAAAAAAATTAAGATTTCAATGCCATACCCGCAATCAGGCGAATTATTTTCAAGGTGCGTACAGTGGCGAGCATCAGGCGATTATTGGGATTGATGATGGTACAGTTCTGGAAGGAAATCTACCGAAGTCAAAAATGAAGTTGGTTCAGGCATGGATCGAAATACACAGAGAGGACTTAATTGCTAACTGGCGATTGGCGGTTGAAGGCCATCAGCCGTTCAAAATCGAACCGCTTAGGTGAGGTAACCGTTTGTCAGACGGAAGGACAGGAACTTTCGATGTTACGCCTTATATAGACAGGGGTGTATTCTGCGATGGGGAATCTGGTTCGTTTGGTCCGGGCCAGCGGACTTTTTTAAGATTGATACGTCCTTTCCGATCGAACCGGATTCCTTCTGCTCGCAGAAGCCGACGCTGTCGCAAGGCTCCGTCTCCCCGAGACCGGGTGCTAACTTCTCCCTTGTGATTGATAACCCGCTGCCAAGGCACTTCCATCCCGTGAGGCAGGGCAGCCATGGCATAGCCGACCATGCGGGGGGGGGCAAAAGCCGACTATTTTGGCAATCTGTCCATAGGTGGCCACTTTCCCTGGCGGAACCTGCCGCACCACCTCGTAAATTTGTTCATAAAGGGAATTATAATGCCGCTTAGGCGATATTCTCACTTTGGTATAAATCTCTAAGAACATCCGGCAATCCTACTGCGGCGTTCCAATAAAACGACGTCTCGCCAAATCCCCGTGAGTTTTCCGAAGGTCATCTTTCCGACTTTTTCCCTTCGCCCCAGTTCCCTGAATCCGTGCTTCTTGTGCAAGTTTATACTGGAAATGTTTTCCGGAAAGATACCCGCTTGTAACGTCCAAATCCCCTTCTTCTCGGAAGCATCAACAAGAGCGGCCAGCAAGGCATCGCCGATTCCCTGTCCGCGGTATTTCGCTCCCACATAGATACTCACTTCCGCCACTCCGGAATAGACGGAACGGGGCGAAACCCGACTCAAGGCGGCCCATCCGGCGATGCTGCTTCCGACCCGGGCTACTGATCGAGGCTCCGCCAGATGGGCTGAATCCCATTTCTCCCATTCCGGGGCTTCGGCCTCGAAGGTCGCGTGCCCCGTGGCAATCCCTTCAATGTAAATAGCCCGTACTTGCTCCCAGTCGCCACGATTCATTTTGTTGATTACAAATTCCATCTTCCCCTCGTGTTTATAGAGGACCCGTTTCCTTCCCCCCGGGAATAAATTGGAATGTTAACTAAACGATATCTCACTTTTTTGCGCCGAGAGTCCAATCCTGAGTCTCCTTATCACATTTTTCCGAGACTTGACAATTAAAAAATAGACACTCCGTCGGTCGATAAGGATAATCAACCTTATCCTTTTTCTCCTAATTTCCTCAGAGGGTTGACTAAGACCTCGCCCCGGGTACTGATGATTACTTGTTCCAGGGGGATTTTCTTATTGGCGAGTTCCAATCCCTTTCTGACGATCATCGGCAATCCCTGGCAGCAGGGAACTTCCATGGTAAGGACCGTAATCGACTTGATGCCGGCGGTGTTGAAGATATCGGCAAATTTCTGGATGTAGGCCTGAGCCTCATCGAATTTGGGGCACCCGATCATCACCACTTTCCCTTGGAGATAATCCCGGTGAAAATTGGGATAAGCCGCGGGAGTACAATCCGCCGCCACGAGCAGGTCGGCTCCTTTCAAGAACGGCGCCGTCGCCGGAACCAAGCGGATCTGGATCGGCCAGTGAGTAAGAGTGGAAGCGGTACTTCCCTGGAAAGTGGGTTGGTTAGCCTCCTGACATGTTTTCGCCGGAGCAAAGCTCTGAATTTGAGCGGAGGGACACCCACAGGCCATAGTGAAAGTTTCTTTGGGCTCGGATTGCTCTCTTGCCTTTAGATGTTCTTCCACACCCTTCTCGTCAAAATCCTCGGCCTCCCTTTCGATGACTTGGAGGGCGTCATTAGGGCACTCTCTCAGACAGGCACCTAACCCATCGCAGAATTTCTCGGCAATGAGCCTGGCCTTACCGTCTATGATTTGTATAGCGCCCTCGGCACAGGAAGGAACACATACCCCACAGCCATCACATTTTGCTTCGTCGATTTTGACGATCTTCCGTTTGATTTTCATTTCTCTCTCCTTTTATTATTCTTGCCACAGAGGACACCGAGGTAAATACGAAACTTGAAACTCAAAACCCAAGACCCAAACTCTTAACTATTTTATTCTCTGTGTTCCCTGTAATACTAACGTTCAATTTCTCAAAATTTTATTAAGCAATCCCCCCCACCCTATCCCTCCCCCTCGAGGGGGGAGGGTTGGGAGGGGGTGATTTCTTTTGGTTGCGGATATGCCGCACTGTGATCTCTGTGGCTCAATTTAAAAATATATTTCGGGCCAGTTTGCGGCCACTTTCAGTAAGAAAATTATTTTCGATCATGACTTGCAATTTCTCGGGAGCTATTTTCGCATCTTGCTGGTTTTCTTCCAGGTTGACGATCAGGTCGGCGTCATAGACCACTTTGAAATTAATCGTCTCCACGGGGCGCGGGTGATGATGGTGACCGATGATGTCACAAACTTCTTCAATCATTTCCGATTTAGCGCCGAGTTTGGTCAAAATATCGTGAGCAATCGGAGGGCCATACTCTTCTTGATATCTCGCTTCCGTGCTCTGATGTTGCCGTTCCGCTTCATGAATTCCGATATCATGAAGGTAAGCAGCCGATAGAACGATGGCCGGATCTCCTTTTTCTTCTTTGACGATTTGTTCGGCATACCGGGCCACTTTCGTTGCATGGCCGATCCGCTTGAAGTCTTTCTTAAAATATTGCTTCATCTCGATGGCTACCCGGTCCTTCAACAGTTCATTTCGTTGAGCCAAAACTTCCGGCGGCAGTTCACCCAGGCACTGTTCGGCATATTTGCAATAGGCCGCGCAGCCGAAGTCCATCTTGGGATTCACCAGTTTGTTGCCGCATTTCTTGCAGCGGCGGGTGGACTCGTCCTTGAAGAACTCCACTGAGCTGCCGCAGTGGGGGCAGGTAACCTCATAGATTGCCCCCGGCTTCCAGTAGCGACTGTCTTGTCCCGGACATCTCATGGTCTTCCTCCCAAAATATTTGCCACAGAGGACACAGAGCGCACAGAGAAATAAGATCTAAAATAAAAACCAAATTCTTTACATTTTCTATTTTGATTTTTGGATTTGGACATTAATTTCATCTCGGTGGCCTCTGTACTACTAACGTTCAAACTCTGAAAATTTTGTTAAGCAATCCCCCCCACCCTTTCCCTCCCCCTCGAGGGGGGAGGGTGGGGAGGGGGTGATTTCTTTTGGTTGCGGCTATGCCGCTCTGTGTTCTCTGTGGCGAAAAGGTTTTTACCCCAGGATTACTTTCAAATCCGCATCCGCAGTGGTGATCGGTTTGATGTCAAACGCCTTGACCAGCGTATTCAGCACGGCGGGCGAAAGAAAAGCCGGAAGGCTGGGACCGAGGCGAATACTTTTGATTCCCAGGTACAGGAGGGTCAGCAGAATGGCCACAGCCTTTTGTTCGTACCAGGAAAGGATCATAGACAAAGGCAACTCATTCACCCCTACGTTGAAAGCCTTAGACAGGGCAATGGCAATTTGAATCGCTGAGTAAGCATCGTTACACTGGCCTATATCCAGGAGTCTTGGAATACCGCCGATGTCACCGAGTTGTTTGTCAAAGAAGCGAAACTTCCCGCAGGCTAAAGTCAGCACGACGGTATCCTTGGGTGCTTTTTCCACGAATTCGGTGTAATAATTTCGACCGGGCTTGGCGCCGTCGCATCCAGCCACCAGGAAGAAATGGCGGATCGCCTTGCTCTTTACCGCTTCGATCACTTTGTCGGCGACACCCAGGACCGCATTCCGGGCGAATCCCACCATGACCGAATGGCCGTTCACCTCGGCCGCAAATCCGGGTAGGGCTAAAGCCCGTTCAATCACGGCCGCAAAGTTCCGGTCTGATAGGTGGGGAATGCCCGGCCATCCCACAACTCCACTGGAAAAAATATTTTCCTTGAATGAATCCCTGGGCCTCTGGATACAATTGGTAGTCATGAGGATGGCGCCGGGGAATTCCGCAAACTCTTTAGCCTGGTTCTGCCAGGCTGTCCCGTAATGCCCATAAAAATGTGAGTATTTCTTCAATCCCGGGTAGCCATGAGCCGGAAGCATTTCCCCGTGAGTATATACATAAATGCCTTTGCCTTGGGTCTGTTTGAGAAGTTCCTCCAGGTCTTTGAGGTCGTGCCCTGAAACCAGGATGGCTTTCCCTTGCTTGGCTCCAAGGGAAACCTTGGTGGGAACGGGATGACCATAGGTTCCGGTATTGCCCGCGTCCAGAAGTTCCATTGTCCGCAGGTTGATTTCCCCGCACTTGAGCACCAGCTTGATCCAGTCATCCAAACTCAGATCTTTCCTTAAAGTAGCCGCCAGAGCTTCCTGAATGAAGGCATAAACCTTATCGTCCTCCTGACCCAGAATCTGGGCATGATCGGCGTAGGCCGCCACACCTTTCACTCCAAAAAGGAGCGTATGCTGTAACGAAAGAATATCCGGGTTAATTGTCGGATCCGCTTTCAATCCGACCTTTTCCCCCTGAGCAATCAGCCCTTCCAGATTCCCAGCAGGTTTGAAAGTGGCCGGCCCATCCTCAAAATTCACCTTTCCACCAGCGGCCTGGACTTTTTTCTTGAGCTCCTCTCTGATTTCCACACAGCGCTTAATGAGCTCAACAAACCGCTCCGGATCAAAATCCACATTGGTCAAAGTGGAAAATAAAGCCTCAACCGTAAAAACATTCACCTTCCGGTCATTTACTCCTGCTTTGCGGCCCTCCAGAGCATAGAGCGCCAATCCTTTAAGGGCATAAAGCAGAAGATCCTGGAGGGTTGCCACTTTCGGTTCCTTCCCGCATACCCCCATCTTCGCGCATCCTTCACCCTTCGCTGTTTGTTCGCATTGATAACAGAACATATTCAAGCTTTCCATTTCTTCTCTCTCCTTTCTTCTTGGGTTGATATAATTTCAGAGGCCGGCTTTTATCCTTTTTTACCAACCTTTCTTTCACCATAACTTAAAAAAGGGGGTGAATCCTTGACTCAAGTCAAGAAACTAATTTTTTTACCCTGCACCCGACACCCTTATTTTGTTCCCCTTGAACCCTCGAATCCTTGAACCCCTTTATTATTTTAATTCTATTGGGTTTTTTTCGATATGCCTTGACTTAAGTCAAAAGAAAATGATATTTCCTGGGCGAAGGGAAAAAACATGAAATTAATCGATCAGATTACCAGCATTCCCCTGTTCCAAGGGCTTGCCCGGAAGCAGTACGAAGATCTGGCCATAATCGTGGTGGATCAGGTCATACCTCGGGGAAAGATGATCTTTTCCCAGGGTGATGAGGCGGTGGGATTTTATGTGGTGATCTCGGGAAGGGTGAAGATCTTTAAACTTTCTCCCGAAGGAAAGGAGCAGATTCTGCACATCTTCGGCGCTGGGGAACCCATCGGAGAAGTGGCGGTCTTTGCCGGAGAGAAATTCCCCGCCTACGCTGAAGCTTTGGAGGAGAGCCGGATCTTCTTCTTCCCCCGGCCTGCTTTCGTGGATTTAATCGGGAAAAATCCTTCGGTGGCCTTGAACATGCTGGCGGTCTTATCCAGGCGATTACGGAAATTTGCCGGCCTGGTTGAAGACTTGTCGCTGAAGGAAGTTCCGGGGCGCCTGGCCGCTTATCTCCTTCTCCTCAGCGAGCAACAAAAGAGGGCCATAAACTTCGAGTTGGATGTTTCGAAAAACCAGTTAGCGAGCCTTTTAGGCACGATTCCGGAAACTCTTTCGCGGATATTAGCCAGAATGGAGAAGGAGAAGTTAATAAAATCAGAAGGAAAACGAATCACTATCTTGGATCGGAACGGATTGGAAGAGCTATCCGTCGGAGAAAGAAAGCTACCGTAGACGCATCTTCCTTAGCTTCTCAAGCCACTCGGTTCCAGCCCGGAGCAGAAGGCCGGCATCCGTGGATACCATCATGTACTGTACGCCTTTTTCGAGCCAGGGTCGGGCGTCTTCGATTTCCCGGACGAACGACCCCGTGACCATCCCTTTTTTGCGGCAGGCTGCAATCACTTTTTCCATGACCTCTACGACCCGCGGGTGCTTGGTCTGCCCCGGAACCCCGAGGGACTGGGAAAGGTCCCACGGCCCCAGGAAGATGACGTCGATCCCCGGCGTCTCCACAATGGCCTCGATTTCCGTGGCGGCTCTCTCCCCTTCGATATGGATCACGGTCAGCACCTCTTCATTGGACGTGGCCATGTGCTCCGCGGGAGAGACGGAAGAATATCCCGCGGCCCGGACGTAGCTGCACAGCCCCCTCTTCCCGGCTGGGTAGTAGCGGGCTGCTTGAGAAACGAGGCGCGCCGTCTCGGGGGAGTCCACCTGGGGGATCTGAACACCTTCTGCTCCGGCGTCGACAGCGCGCATAATCTGAGAAGGGTTCGGCTCCGGTACCCGGACCAGGCTGGTGATGCCCGCACACCGGGCAGCTCGGACCATGTGAGCCACGGAAGGGAAGTCGAAAATGCCGTGCTCCATGTCGATGACCGCAAAATCCCAGCCCGCATAGCCGATGACCTCCATAGCGGCTGGGCAAAGACGCATGAATGTGCCGAAGCACACCTGGCCTTCCTTGAGTTTCTTCTTCAGGGCGTTCCCTTGCATATTTTTTCCCTCCTGATCGGCTCGGCACTCTCAGGGTGCCTGTTTAGACCTTACGCCTTCTTCTATTTTTGTATCCACTTCTTCATCCGAGGGATATCCTCGGCAGACCATTGCGCCGACAAACGTTTTGTAAGGAAAAGAGTAAAAAGTTGATCAACGGTATTCAGGACCCTTTCCATTAAATAGATTCGTTCCAGGATTCGCCCTTCTTTTTCCTCCTCTTCCTCATCCATCGCCATTCCCGCAGGCAGCTTTACGGACTGGAATTGAAAACGATCGGCCTTCAAGGTTAGTTCCCATTGGTCCGTCCCGACCCCCAGCATGATCCGGGCTTCCTTTATTTTTTTCCCCTCCCGGATGGCCGCCTTACCCTCTTTCAAATCCGCATGGAGGCCCTGGCAAATCACGGTCTCGGAATATTCCCCATCTCCAGATTCAAGGATGAGCCTGCGAGCTAAAATGACCTCCACATCTCCTGTTCCCGGAATCATGACGGCCCCGCCCCTTTCCTCACTTTTAAACCACAGCCAGGTTAAAAATTCTCTTCCCAGAAAAGACGGGTCCTGGTTATTCTCGGGCGCACTTTGCGGGGCTAAGAAAACCCCTTTGGGTAAAGAGGTGACTTGCTGGGCCGTTGCCGGGTCGAGATACCGGGGGTCCCACGGCACGAAAGGGGACAGGGATAGATCGAAGGTTCTTTGGAACAATTTTTCAAAATCCTCGGTGGCTTTTGGGGCCAGGGAACTGAAAATGAGCCAGTTATCGGCGGGGGACCAGCAAACATCGTAAAAGGAGGGTACAAAAGGGGTATGCTTCAGGAGTTCCAGGCGAACCCGCTCTTTGATTTCTTCCCGTTGCCCCTTGGAAAGGGTTGGTTTCCTGCTCCCGACCAGATATTTTCTTTCCGCCTCCAGGAGTTTGACTTTCAGCAATGCCGGGGAAATCGTCTTGCGGTCAACGCGGAGGGAGAAAGCCAAGTATGCGCCCCAGGCATAGCTGCCATCGGCGAATTTTGTATCCAGGATATTTTCCAGGCTCGTCCAACCCAATGATTTTTCCTCGGTCGCCGAGGATATTTCCTGGAAGGCGTACTTTTTTAACTGCCCGTCGATATCGCCTTTGAAATGACCGGGCAGCTTGCCCGGGAGACGGTATCGGGAAAAAGTCCAAGTTCCTTTTAATAAGCCCATCATCTTTTCCTTTGCTATCTAATTTCCATTCTACCTCTTCTTTTTCCTACTCTAAAAATAACAAATATTCAACGGGAAGGCAATGTCAAGATGCTTTTCACAAAACCTCCGTCCCCTTCTTTCAGAAATTATCTTTGAGGCTTTGATTAAAAGGCTGGAATATCTCAAAAATCCGATTAAAATAGATTTCAAATCCCTTTCCAATTCCTCTTAAGCATTGTAGCAAGATTGGGATTTATTGCGCATTTAGAATTTTTCTGTAATCTATTTCCAGAAAAAACGTTTGGGGAGATTGAAATCCAATGAGCCAAAAGCCAGATAAGGTCATCTATACCATGATGGGTGTGGGAAAATATTATGACAAGAAACCGGTCCTGCAGGACATTTCTCTCGGCTATTTTTACGGGGCCAAGATCGGAGTCATCGGGTTGAATGGGTCCGGCAAGAGCTCCCTCCTCCGCATCATGGCTGGGATGGATAAAGGGTTCGTCGGACAGGCCATTCTTTCGCCAGGTTATTCCATCGGGTTTCTGGAACAGGAACCCCAACTGGATGAATCCAAGACCGTCCGGGAGATTGTGGAAGAAGGAGTCAGGGAGACCGTTGACCTGCTGAAAGAATTTGAGAGCATCAACGAGAAATTTGCCGAGCCCATGTCCGATGACGAGATGAATGGCCTCCTCGAACGTCAGGGGAAAGTCCAGGAGAAGCTGGATGCCTTGGGGGCTTGGGACCTGGATAGCCGGTTGGAGATGGCGATGGATGCCCTGCGGTGCCCGCCCGGGGATACACCCGTGCGGGTCCTCTCCGGCGGGGAGCGCCGGCGGGTGGCCCTCTGCCGCCTTCTCCTCCAGAAACCCGATATCCTTCTCCTCGACGAACCCACGAACAATCTAGACGCCGAGACCGTAGGCTGGCTGGAGCAGCACTTGCAGCAATACCCGGGCACCGTCATCGCCGTGACCCACGACCGGTATTTTCTGGATAACGTGGCCGGCTGGATCCTGGAATTAGACCGGGGCCGCGGAATCCCCTGGAAAGGGAATTACTCTTCCTGGCTGGAGCAGAAGAGGATCCGTTTGCAGCAGGAGGAGAAGGCAGAGACGGCCCTGCAGAAGACCCTCCAGCGCGAGCTGGAGTGGATCCGCATGGCCCCCAAAGCCCGCCAGGCCAAAGGAAAGGCCCGGATCAACGCCTACGAAAACCTATTGAGTCAGGAGACGGAAAAGCGCCGGGAGGAACTCGAGATCTACATTCCCCCCGGACCCCGTTTGGGCAACTTAGTCGTCGAGGCCAAGGATTTGAGCAAAGCCTACGGCGATCGTCTCCTTTTCGAAGGGATGAATTTTTTGCTTCCTCCGGGCGGTATCGTTGGAGTCATTGGCCCCAACGGCGCCGGGAAAACCACCTTCTTCCGTTTGATCACCGGTCAGGAAAAAGCAGACAGTGGAGCCCTCCGGATCGGAGAGACGGTAAAACTTGCCTACGTGGACCAGAGCCGGGATCAGCTCAACCCGGAAAAAACCATCTGGGAAGAGATCTCCGGAGGCCGGGATACGGTTCAACTTGGAAACCGGGAGGTCAATTCCCGCGCCTACGTGGCCCGATTCAATTTCACCGGAACGGAGCAGCAGAAAAAAGTGGGGCTTCTTTCCGGAGGTGAGCGGAATCGGGTCCACCTGGCCAAGATGCTGAAGGAAGGGGGAAACGTCATTCTGCTGGACGAACCGACCAACGATCTGGATGTGAATACCCTGCGGGCCCTGGAAGAGGCTTTGGAAAACTTTGCGGGCTGCGCCGTGGTGATCAGCCATGACCGCTGGTTCCTGGACCGGACCGCCACCCACATTCTGGCTTTTGAGGGAGAAAGTAAGGTCGTCTGGTTTGCGGGAAATTATTCGGATTATGAAACTGACCGCAAGAGAAGGATCGGGGCCGCCGCCGACCAGCCTCACCGGATTAAATACCGCCAGCTAACCCGTGGATAATTTCGATGGGAATAGTTGAGAATAAAGGATGTCCCCTCTATACGTTCCCTCTTTAGCATCTTGTAAATTGTTGAGTCACGAACCCTAAGACGATAGACTATTTCCTTCTGCGGAGGACCTGGATCGTTGCGTCGAGACGCTGGAGGAAACGGGAGCGATCTCGTTTCTCGAAGGGAGCTGGCCCACCTGTTATGGTCCCGAGATCGCGGAGGTGGGACAGAAGCTCCCGGCTCGCGAGGGCTTCGCCAATGCTTTCCTTGGTGAAAATGCGACCCGACGGACCGAGCACCTGGGCATCCTTTTCCAAGCACCGAGAAGCCAGGGGGATATCCCCAGTGATCACGATATCATTCTCGCTCACATGCTCGGCAATCCAATCATCTGCCGCGTTGAACTGCCCATCCACAACAACTACTTCGAGCCAGTCCTCCTGCGGGGTCCCCATCCGCGAGTTCGAAACCAAGGTGACCTTGAGCCCATAGCGCTTTGCCACATGATAGACTTCCTGCTTCACCGGACAGCCATCAGCATCGATAAAGATGTCTAACAAGCATGGACCTTTCTCTTTTAGTATATAGGGACACCATATTAGTTTTTTTCTTCTAGTGTCCTGAGTCAGAAATTCGTTTTAAAATTTATTTTGCCGACAACCTTTGTCGTGGCCCGGGGGCTGGGGCAATGAGTGCCGGCAGCATCGGCCGGGTAAATTGCTTACCTCAAAGAGCGGGCTTGGACTCCGCAATGCGCGGCGGGGTGTTTTTTTCCGCCTGGCCCCATGGAAAGACCACCGCCTTATGATGCCTAGCGAAGTGCCCCGGCCCTCGGGCCGGCTCCGGTTGAGCTAAGCCAAAATAGTCTGCGGGAGAGCAGGATTTGTTCGACGAATTTTTGACTCAGGACACTAGCTACCTGTTGATGTGAGAAGGAGATAGAAACATGAATGATAAAATTTTATTTAAATCTTTTCTAA
>JAURYC010000044.1 GCA_030654105.1 Deltaproteobacteria bacterium | reverse complement strand
TAGAAGGTATGCTGCTCTTAGCCTCGGTCGGAACATTCCTTTCATTCGTGAAGCTTTGCTATTTCACCTTTTTTGCCAAAAACGAGACCCTGGAGGCTCATGAAGTTCCTTTCCCCATGCAGCTGGCCATGGTTCTGACGGCCTTTTTGTGTGTGTTCATCGGGGTTTACCCGCAGAGTCTCTACGGTCTGCTGCCGTTTTCCCCGGTGGAATACCACGCGTATGCTCCCTACCATGTACTCGGTGTGGTCCAGCTCTTTCTGCTGGCCGGGCTGGTGTTCATTCTGGCCAAAAGGCAATTTGCTCCTCACCCCGGAGTGGCTTTGGATTTCGATTATTTTTATCGCTGGGGTGCCCGTTTCCTCCTCTGGTTTTGCGAAGCTGTGTTAAACCACGCTCGTTTACGAATGCAGGAGCGCGTGCAGCGGGTGGTCAATTCCACCGTGCAATTCAGTCGCAATCCCCTCTGGTTGACGGAAACAGCCGCTACATTTATTCAGTTGAAAATCCTCGAGGGATTTGCCCCTACCTCCAAGCATGAGATCGATGCCCTGAAATCGCAGTTCAAAGAAATCAAGAAAAGAGGAAGGGCCTATGATGAAAAGTTGTACAGACGGCCCATCGGCATCGGCGTGTTTCTGGCCCTAATTTTTTTCTTTATCCTTGGCTTGATCTACCTGAAAATTTAACTCTTCGTTGCTCCCCGGGAGAATCTTTCGAGTCTCCTCATTTATGGCCTTCGCTTTAACCGTTGGCTTGCCAACGATTCCCGGGCACAAGGGTCAGGCGCTCGTCTTCATGAGCGCAGGGATCTTTCTATATCTTTTCCCTTGCGCCGAGGCTATCAGAAGAAAGAAAAATTTTGACGTGAAGCTGGCAAGCCATCGTTGGCCCTTGTAATTTTTCTGCCCGTGGTTTAATATATCGTCAAAATTAAGAAAAAATTGCGCCCTGGTGTTGAGAGGTTAAGTCAAAGGGTTACAGAGACGGAGGAATACGGCGAGATGAAAGAGAAAATATTGGAAGAGAAGGAAAAGTGGGAAGCCCGATGTTTGAAGAAGACACCGGAAAAGATCCAAAGCACCTCGGGGATGGATACCCAGATCCTTTATACCCCGGCGGAAATTCCCCAATTCGATTACCTGAAAGATCTTGGTTTCGCGGGCGAGTACCCCTTTACCCGCGGCATTCAGCCTACCATGTACCGGGGACGGGTTTGGTCCATGCGCCAATACTCCGGGTTCGCCACGGCAGAGGAGTCCAACCGCCGATTTAAATACCTGTTAGAGCAGGGGCAAACCGGCCTTTCCGTTGCTTTTGACCTGCCGACCCAGATCGGCTACGACTCTGATCATCCCCTTTCCCAGGGGGAGGTAGGGAAAGTGGGGGTGGCCATCAATTCCCTGGCTGACATGGAAGTCCTTTTGGACGGGATTCCCTTGGACAAGGTGAGCACTTCTATGACCATCAACGCCACAGCGGCTGTCCTTCTGGCCATGTACGTCGTCGTGGCCGAAAAACAAGGAATCAAGCCGGCTGATCTGCGGGGAACAACCCAAAATGACGTACTCAAGGAATATGTGGCCAGAGGCACCTACATCTTTCCTCCTCAGCCCTCGATGAGGCTGATCACCAATATCTTCGAATACTGTTCCCGGGAAGTACCGCAGTGGAACTCCATCAGCGTAGGGGCCTACCACCTGAGGGAAGCAGGGTCAACGGCCGTCCAGGAAGTGGCCTTTGCCTTTTCCATCGCCATCGCTTACCTGGAAGCAGGGGTGAAAGCCGGGTTAGACATCGATGATTTCGCGCCGCGGGTTTCCTGGATTTTCAATACGCACATCAACTTTCTGGAGGAAGTGGCCAAATTCCGGGCCGCCCGAAGACTTTGGGCCAAGATCATGAAAGAGAGATTTAAGGCTAAGGACCCGCGTTCCTGGATGTTGCGCTTCCATACCCAGACCGGTGGATGTACCCTTACAGCCCAACAACCGCTGAATAATTTGATCCGCACGACTTTCCAGGCCATGGCCGCAGTTTTAGGCGGATGCCAATCGTTAGCGGTCTGCTCCTATGATGAAGCCATGGCCTTACCTACGGAAGAATCTGTGCGCCTTTCCCTACGCACGCAGCAGATCATCGCGCACGAATCCGGAGTAGCGGACACAGTTGATCCTATGGGGGGTTCATATTTCGTAGAAACCCTGACCGACGAGATCGAGAAACGGGCCAGCGAATATATTGCCAAGGTCGACCAGATGGGGGGAGCAGTAGCCGCGATTGAAAAGGGATACATCCAGCAGGAGATCCAGGAAAGCTCCTACCGGTATCAAAAGGAAATTGAGCTCGGGAAAAAGATTCTGGTAGGCGTAAACAAATTTCAAATCCAAGAGCCACCCGTCAAGGGACTATTGAAAGTTGACCCGAAGGTGCGGGAAGTGCAAGTGAAGAAGCTTGCGGAGCTCCGGGCATCTCGCAACCGCCAGCGGGTAGAGGCATCCTTAGCGGGGTTGAAGGAGTTGGCCAAAGGAAATGGCAATTTGATGGTCCCCATCCTGGATTCCGTGCGGGCTTATTGTACTCTGGGGGAGATTTGTGATGTTCTTCGCGGCGCGTTCGGGGAATATGAGCCGATTGTAACCGTTTAATTTATTGGACGCAGATTCACCCTGTTAGATGTTTACTATCTAACAGGGGAAACCCAGATTTTCAGGATTTTTATTTTAAAGAAATTTAACAAATAACTGCTTTATCGAGGAGGGAATATGTCTGTTTCCGCATTTGTGTTGATCCGCACCGAAGCGGACAAGACCAAGGGTGCTTTTGAAACCCTGACCAAGCTTAAAGGAGTGAAGTTAGCCCATACGGTAACCGGGCCATTTGATATCATCCTCTTGATGGAAGCCAAAACTCTCCAAGAGTTGGGCGACGTGATCCTCTCCAAAATTCGGGGGGTGGAGGGAATTGCTCGCACGATGACCTGTGTTACGGTAGAAACAGGTTAACAATAAAGGGGTCGAGGATTCAAGGGTTCAATTGATTGCGGATTGCGGATTGCGGATTGCGGATTTTTTACTTCCCTTCAGTATTCCACGTTCCGTGATGGTGTTGTTCCTAAATCCTTTGAACCCACGACCTTTTAGAGAGGAAGCAGGAACATGGAGAAAAGTTTCCGATTCATTGCTGAAAAAGTCTATTCCCTTCCCGGGCGAGGTGTCGTAGTTACCGGTAAGGTCGAAAGCGGGTCAGTCTCCGTGGGCGAAGAGATCGGATTCCTGGGGACGGATGGGCAATGGGCGAGCGCTTTGGTGGTTGGGATCGAGGTTTCCCGGCGTCTGGTGGAAGAAGCTACAGCCGGGCAGCAAGCCAGCCTCCTGCTCGAGGGGGTAAGAAAAGAACAAATCACTCTCGGAACCATTTTGATGGAAATGCCGGCCACCCCTGCACCGGTCAGCTCTTCCTCACCCCAACTCCCTTCCCAACCAGCGGTCTCAATTCCTTCGGCACCTTCTCTTGGAAAAGCCATCCATCCTTCCTCCAGCTTAGGGCGCACAGTTCTTTTTGCCGTAATCGGAATCCTCATCATTCTGGCCATATTGTATTTTCAAGGTAAGTTGGGCCCGATAAACCCGATAAAGAAGATTGCCAACCTTCAGTTGTCCACCCTATTTTTAATCATACGGGATTTTTATCTGCGTTTATCGGCGGCAATCTGCGTCCTTATAAATTAATGGAGGAATGAATGGAAAAAGTCAGGCTGGGTAGGACGAACTTGAGAGTGAAGAAAATGGGATGCGGCGGGATTCCCCTTCAGCGGGTGAGTGAGCAGGAAGCCATTGAGGTGGTCCAGGCAGTGGTGGAAATGGGTGTGGATCTTCTGGATACGGCCCGCGGCTATACCAACAGTGAGTACCGGATCGGATTGGCACTTAAGAAAGCGAATAAGCCCGTCATCCTTTCTTCGAAATCCCCTGTTCGCTCGGAAAAGATTTACGAAGAGGTTCAGGAAAGTTTAAGGCAATTGCAAGCCCAAAAAATAAATATCTACCACCTGCACAACGTCTCCAAGGTCGAAGATTATCAGAAGGTAATGGAGCCGGGGGGAGCCTACGAAGGACTGAAACGCGCGAAAGCTGAAGGGCTGATCGATCATATCGGGCTCACCAGCCACAGCCTGGATCTTTTGGAAAAGGTTCTGCAGGAAGATCATTTTGATGTGATCATGGCCTGCTACAGCTTCCTCGAGCCAGAGGCGGCCAAGAAGGTTTTCCCCTTAGCCAGAGCAAAGGATGTCGGTATTCTCACCATGAAGCCGTTCTCTGGCGGTGTGATCGAGGACGCTGGCCTGGCTTTGCGGTTTGTTCTTTCCACGCCGGATATCATACCCATTCCGGGGATGGAGACCATGACCATGGCCCAGGAGAATTGGAAGATTTTTACCGCGGTCCATCCTCTCAGCGAAGATGACCAGGCTCGCATTCAACAAGTGAGGCAGCAATTCGACCGTCAGTTCTGCCGCCGCTGTGATTATTGTCAGCCCTGCTCGGAAGGGATTAACATTCAGCTCATGATGGGTTTAAAATCGGTCATCAGGAGGTTCGGCAGCCCGGATGAGATATCCTGGATCAAAGGGTTGACGGAGAAGGCCCGGAATTGCACCGAGTGCGGGGATTGCCTGCCCCGTTGCCCTTATCAATTACCCATCCCGGAACTCATCAAAAATAATCTGGCCTGGTATGATAATTTCTCCTGCACCCCTTGAATCCTTGAACCCTCTAACTCAAAGGCGAGGTCGGCCATGAAAAAGAAGATTGTAAGAACTGGGATTTTTTTGGCGGGGTTTGCTTTCTTCCTTTTGGCCGCAGGGTGGCTGAATGGCTGCGCCACCGATAGGTCCGTAAGTTATACCCTTTCCGCAAAAAGTTCTACCGAGAGAGGACAGCATGATGAAGCCATTAAGCAGGCCAGGCAGAGCATTGAATCCAATCCTCATTATGCTCCTGGATGGTATTGGCTGGGGGTGGCTCAATTTCGCCAGGGACGATACGATGACGCCATTACCGCTTTTAAAAAAGTGGTTGAGCTGAAACCTATCGGAGAGCAATGGATATCCAGCCATAGTTTCCTGGGCTGGTGCTATTATTGGAAGAAGGATTACGATGAAGGGCTGAAATATTTTCACCAAGCTTTAAAAATAAATCCTCAGTACTACGATTCATTGAAGGGGCGGGGCTGGACCCATTATCGAAAAAAAGTTTATGACCTGGCTATTCGTGATTTTAGCCAAGCGATCGGAATTAATCAAAAGGATCAGGATGCCCTCATAGGCCGGGGTTGGTCTTACCTGGAGGAAAGTGAGTTTCACCAGGCGATGGCCGACCTCAATAAAGTTTTGGAGTTAGACCCAAAGAAATTCCTGGCCTTGCGTTCCCGTGGCTGGTGTTATTATCGCATGAAGAGTTATGACCAGGCAGTTGAAGATTTTAATCGTGCTTTGGAGGTGAATCATAATGACCCCAATACGTTCTGGGGGCGGGGCTATGCTCATTTATTTAAAGGCCAATATCGGGAAGCCATCGAGGACTTCAACGGGGTGAATGCAAATTTGGACCCCCGCATAGCGGACAACCATTTTATTTTGCAGGATTCACTCCGAGGAAAAGCATACGCCTACTTAGGTTTGGGGGACGGGGAAACAGCCGTCAGTCTCATCCGCAAGGCCAAAGAAGTACTGGATTACAATGTCAACCATGATTTGGCTATCATCCATTATACCTTTGGCAATAAAGAAAAAGCCTGGGAAGCTCGCGGGGGTGGCGGGATGGTCGGCTTGGAAGTAAGGAATTATAAAAAAGGGGCGGTTAGCGGTGTGGAAGTTGTAAGATTCGTCCCGGGAGGGCCGGCGGAAAATTCAGGAATCCTTCCCGGGGATGTAATGCTGCGTATCAATGAGATAGGAGTACACGAGGTAAATGAATTTGTAAAGAAAACAATCCGCCTCTCTCCCGGTTCAAAAGCGACCGTCAGAATACTGCGGGAAGGAAGGGAGAGAGATATTTTTCTTCCGGTAGCTTCTGCCGAACCGCTTATGGAGGCCATTCCGGTCGTGGCCTCCATATTAAGCAAGAAAAAAGAAAGACCGGCAGCCATAGCCGCCAAAAGTGAACCCAGGGATATTCCCCCGACGACCGAAAAGCTTCCTCCGCTGCGCAACGATACCCACGCGATCGTCATCGGGATTGACTATGAGCAGCGGAAGGATATTCCCCCTTTACTCTTTGCTTCGCAAGATGCCCGGAGGATTTATGATATCCTCACCAATCCCAGATTCGGAGGAGTGGCCCAAGAGAACGCGTTTTTGCTTTTAAATGAGAAAGCCACCAGGAATGAAATCGTGGCTGCCCTGCGCAAAATCAGAAACTGGGATGGGTATGTATATGTTTATTATTCCGGGCATGGCGCCCCTAAAACAAAAGAAGATAAGCTGGTAGATGGTCTTCTGGTTCCCAGCGATGCCATCATCACCGACCCCGATTCCCTGGAGGAAACAAGCATCAAGATATCCTATCTTCAGGACCTGGTGGAAAAATCTCCTGCCAAAGTTTTTGTGGCGCTGGATGCGTGTTTTTCCGGAGGCGGCAAATCCATTGTCCCTAAGGGAGGGAAGCCGCTGGTTGGCATGTTGCTGACCGCAGATTTGCTGAAGCCCAAAGCCACGGGAAAAATTATCCTCACTTCCTCGGCGATGAACCAGCAGTCCTGGGAAGATGAAAAAGAGTTAAAAGGCGGCATCTTTTCTCACTTTCTCATCGAAGGGTTGAAGGGCAAAGCCAGCAAGGATGCCTGGATTCAAAGCAATGATTTGGTAACTTATATCCGGGAAAATGTCCCCCGGGTGGCCAGAAAGTTAAAGGGAGTGGAACAAATACCGCAAGTATCGGGACAGGGGAATTTTCCAGTAGCCAGGAATTGGGAAAAGGCGAAGTTCATAGACGTGGAGACGGGCAGAGCCAAGCTGAAGGGCGCTTTCGAGAATGGGCTGATCACTCCCGAACAGCTGAGTCGTGCCCTCGATGAACTGAAAAGCCCCATCCGCTCCAAAACCCTGGAGGCTTTCTTCGAGGGAAAGATAGAAGCCGGAAAATTCGGAGAGCTTTATTGAAAGAAAAAGAATCGATGGGAAGGAAATCGCTTTATTTAAAATTATTGTTGTCTCTATTAGTAGGGAATTTATTAGAACCTCTTCCCGCCTTTGCTCAAGAGCAGCCGGTCTGGGTCGAAGAAGTGGGACGAGCCTATCTCGGAGACAATGATACGCTGCGCGAGGTTCGCGAGCGGGCACGAAAGGAAGCGGGAGCCAGAGCTCTGGAAAAGGCGAAAGGAACTTTCATCAAAGCTCACACCCTGGTTTCCAACAGCCAGCTGGTGGAAGACCTCATTTTTGCCTCTGTCCGGGGGCATATTGAGAAGTTGGAAGTTCTGGAAGAGGGATGGGATAGTAAAGAGAAAAATATTTACCAAGTGAAAGTCAAAGCCCTGATCAGGCCCGTTTTCCCGGAGAAAGAGGGAGGGTTGCTGATTAAGCCCGCGCTTTCTAAAACGGACCTAAAAGAGGGAGAAGAAGTCAAAATTTTCTGTCAGGTCAACCGTGACTGTTATATCTACATCTTCTCGATCGCCGCGGATGGCTCGGTAACCCTTCTTTTTCCCAATTCGTTGAACAACCAAAATTTTATTTCTAAAGGAAAAATATATGAATTTCCGGAGCCCGGAAGCCGGATTCAACTGCAGGCTCGCTTTCTGCCCAACTACCCCCAGACCGTTGCGGAAGAAAGAATTAAAATCATTGCCACCCAGGAAAAAGAAGATTTAATTCCTCTGGGATTCCGGGAGGGAATGTTTCAAATCTATGACGCCAAATCCACCGGGATGATCAGCGACCTGGTAAAAAAGCTCAACCGGCTTGATCCGGAGAGTTGGGCGGAAGCAACCCTTACTTACCGGCTCAGGAGGTAGGAGTTGGTCCTTGAACCCTGGAATCCTGGAATCCTTTTGTTTGAAAGCTGACCGCTGATCGCTGAAAGCCTAAAAGGTCGGAGGTTGTTGTGAGATATTTAATCCCTTTCATTAATCTCCTCGTTGCCCTCTGGGTTTTTTACGACTCGCAGAAGCGAGGGTACAGCGTTGGGAAGGGTCTTCTCTGGGCGGTCGGGGTATTTTTAGTTTTGATCATTTTCCTTCCTCTTTACCTCATTGCTCGTAAAAGGAGAGAGAGGCTTTTGGCCCAAGCCGGAGGAACTCAAACACCTCCCTCAATGACTTCTTGTTTTTATTGCGGACAAGGCTATGAAGGTGACCCCCCAATTTGCCCCCATTGCGGGCAGAACTTGAAAATGGGTTAATGGGAGAGAGGTGAGGTCCCAAGATCCATTCCAGCCCCCGGAAAAAACCAGGGAACATCCGCGAAGAAAATGAGTAATAAACGGAGCTGATTTGCTGGTCCGGCCGATTAGGGGGAAGAAAGGACCTCAATGAGCCTGCGATGGTCATCAATGAAGAAATCGCCGGCGATTTCTTTGTTTTTGTAAGCCGCAAAAAAGATCCCTGCCGATTCCGCTGCTTGCTGGTCGCTGGAGGAATCCCCTACCATAATCGTTTTTTTCCGATCCAGATGGAAGGCTTCAATGATTTTATCGATTGCCTCCGGATGGGGCTTGGGGTTTTTTACGTCGAGGGCGGTAACTACCATGTCGAAGTAGGACCAAAGGTGAAACTTTTCCATGATACGTTTCATGGTCGTTGAACGGCTGGTGCAGATTGCCCGGATGATTCCGTGGTCCTTCAGGAAATCCAGAGTTTCCAACAAATGAGGTTCCATCTTTAGGTAATCAAGATATGCGGTAATATCGATCTGTTTCCAGAAATCTAAAGCCGCTTTTTCCTGCTGGAGGTCATGGCGCAAGATGAAATGGAGGGCTTCAAAAACCGTGTGGGTATGAACAAATTTTAATTCTTCGTCTGTGAGAGGAGGTCTGCCAAACTGGAGGCAAAAATCGTTGTACAACTTTCTATTGGACTCAAGGGAGTCAAACAAAACCCCATCACAGTCGTAGATCACACACCGAAAATCCGGCTTTTCCCTAATAATAGATTTACAGTCTTCTATATTCGCCAAGAGATCCTCCCCACCGGGGAAATTACTTCTTTCCTCTTTTCGCCGGTAGTATCCCTGGTTAAAGTCAATTGCGCTATGCGCATAGCGTGGGTGTTTCATTGGGAATTGATCTTGGCATTCACCAGCGACATGATTTGCTCTTTGATCTTTTCTCCTTCCCGCTGAAGCCTGCGAAGCTCCTTTTTCATCTTTTCCACGTATTTTTTATCATCCAGGGCGGAGAGGTTGATCAGGACGTTGAACACCCCGCCGCATAATGCGGCATCCGCCATGAGCGCTCCAACGGCCGCATCACTGGCTGCGTTGGGGTTTCCTTTTTCCAGTGCCTCCTGGCAAAGTTTCATTACTTTCAGGCTGGTGGCGGCGGTAAAGAGGGGAGGATCCGCCGCTTTTTTTAAGGCTTTTTGGATTTCTTCCTTGCGTTTCCTTTTTTCCTCTTCACTCGTCTTGGGGAGAAGGTAGGCCTTCATTACTTCCTGGTAGGCCGCAATATCTTTTTCGATGGTGGCAACCAGGGACTGACGGTGGGAGTAAACCTCTTCGCGGATCTTCTTTAACTCAGCTTCGTGAGCCTCGTAAGCCTTTTTCCCTAAGGTCAGATTGACAACCATTTCCACCAGAGCTGATCCCAGGCATCCGGCCAGGGCGGAGACGCTCCCTCCGCCTGGCGTTGCGCTTCCGCTGGCTACCGCATCCAGAAACTGAGTCACGGTTATTTCTTCTTTCTGTGTTTCTTGGCTCATGGACCTTCCTCCCCCAAATCAAAAACTACAATGATAATTCGTCCCTCCCACCCACCCTTGGTGGAAACAAACAATGGGATTAGAATCTATTAAAAAAAGGGAATAGGGTCAAGAGGTATTTTGCGAAGTGTTTTTTACTGTGCCCACCACCAGGAAAAAGTCTTCCTCTGCCCGCTTCCATTCTTCCGCCAGCCTTTCGGCTTCGGCCAGGGGAATCTCGTCGATCTGACGGAGTAGGACTAAGCCGCTGCGGAGGAGGGAATTCCGCGCTCCGTATCCCCTTTCAGCCGGTAGTGGATGAAATCCACGATGCCCCGATGTTCGGAAAAAAGAGGCTTGAGGCGGTGGGAAACCAGTTCTTCGATGTGCGAGCGCCCCAGGCTGATGCGCAGGGGGTAGCGGTCTTGGAGCGGAGAAACTCGGAGAGCTCATCCACCAGCAGGACCATTCCCGAAAAATCCAGATCCCGCAAGGTCTTCTGGATTTTCGCGAAGGTTCCCTGACGGGAGTCGGTCCCTTCAAAGGGCTCGTGGAGTTGCGCGGAAAGTTCACGGAAAATCTCTGGCAGGAAGATGTCCTCTAAGAATTCCGTGGACCGGTGCTGGATGAGGGAAATTTCCGCCACGAGAAACCGGCGGGAGCGGAGATTTTTCCGGAGATTTTCCAATGACGGGGCCTGATCCAGGAGGACCTTCCAGGACTCCGCATGGCGCAGAAGAAGGCTGAGCATGCTGAGGAAATGAGACTTGCCCGAGCCGAAATGCCCTTTTAGAAATACTCCCCGCCCTTCCGGCTGGCTGAAAGAAGTCAGAATTCTCTCCAGGCTGTCCTGCACTTCCCCGGTGACTACGAAGGAGTGCAGGATCATCTGCTGCAGATGGGAATCCTGAAGGTCTTTGAGCTGAATGACCGTTTTGATCTCCGGGACTTCGATTAAATCTCCAATCCGCATCAAGGCCCTACCTCCATACCCGCTTGCTTTTTCCGGGATAGGTAAGAAGAAATCAAGTCAAGAAAATGCCGGCCATACTTCCGGAAAGTAATCTCCCCCACCCCCGCAATGGCCATCATCTTCACGGGAGAATCGGGAAGGTCCCGGGCCATCTCGCGCAAAGTGCGGTCATGAAAGATGCAGTAAGGGGGCAGGTTTTCCCTCCGGGCCAAATGTAAGCGCGACTTTCTCAGTTCCTCAAAGAGGTCTTCGCAGAATTCTTCCATTCCCGTTGGAGCGGCGATCTTTATTTCAGTGGGGGCCGGGGAAAGGGAAACCTGTTCCTGCCCTTTCATCACCTCCCTGCCGCGGGGAGTAAGGAGAAGGACTGGGTAAGGCTTGCCGCCCATGACGATGCGGTGCTGCATCAGACATCCGTTGGCCAATAGTTCCTGAACCCACTTCTCAACCTGGCTTTGACTGAATTCGGCCAGAAGCCCATAGGTGGAAAGGCGGTGCAGCCGGAATTGTTCGACCTTACTGTCTTTAGACCCGGCCAGCATTTTTACGGCCATGGACTGTCCGAAGCGACCCTGCAGGCGGGCTACTCCGCTCAGGATCTTGACGGCTAAGATGGGGTCCATTCCTCTCGGGACAGCTGTGGGCGCCCTCCGGCGCTGCTGGCAGACGTCACAACGGCCACAATCAGTGGAGGAAAAGCGGTCCCCGAAGTAATCAAGGAGGAAGGCCCGGCGGCAACGGGTCGACGTTCCATAAGCCATCATCTGGTCCAGCTTTTCCAGCTGGTGGGCCTTGCGGAGCTGCAATTTCTGGAAATCAATTTTCAGCTCGGCAGAGGGCAGGCGTAAAAGCATACGGAGGCCCCTTCCCCGGAAAGGGGGAATATACGCTCCCTCCTCCCTTGCTTCCAGGTCCAATATCAATCTCCGGAAAGCCTCTTTGGAAAGGGCGGCTTTGGCGGCCATCTCATCCGGGAGGAACTGAATTCCTTCCAGCAGCTCTTCATCCGTGTAATGATCGCGGAGGATCTTCAGAAAAGCCGCTTTGGCGGAAAATTTTTTCGGCAGGGATTGGAGGATGGCTGCCGGCCGGACCCGCAGATAAAGCTCGGCCCGGTTCTCATACCGATGGAGGCGGTGAATCACCCCCGCCTCTTCCAGGATCTTGAGGACGGAAGCCACGGCCACGTCAGCCACTGGCGGCTGGCAGAGCATTCCGATTTCCCGGTAGGTCAACCAGATCATGTCTTCCGGCCTCTGCAGCAGCGTGCGGTGAACCGCCAGGATAACTTCCGGGGCGGGATAGCTGGCTTCGATGAAGAACTCCTGGAGACGGCGGTCTGCCGGCGAGAAAAGAAGAAGGCAGGCGGACCGCTCACCGTCACGGCCGGCCCGTCCGGATTCTTGATAATAGGACTCGATGCTTCCCGGTATTTGATGGTGGATGACCATGCGGATGTCCGAGCGGTCGATCCCCATGCCGAAAGCGTTGGTGGCCACGATGAGGTTCAGGCGGCCTTCTAAAAATTCTTCCTGCACCCGGATGCGTTCTTCATCTTCCATCCCGGCGTGATATCCCTCTGCGGTAACTCCCTGGTTCCTCATGTGGCCGACGATGGATTCCACGCTCTTCCGCGTTCCCGTGTAAACGATTGCCCCACTGGAAAAGCTTTGCAGCCGCCGGGTAAGCAAAGACAGCTTTTCTTTGGCCCCCCTTAAGGGTGAGACCTCCCAGAAGAGGTTCTCCCGGTCGAAGCCCGTGATAAACTGCCGTGGAGCCCGGAGCTTCAGCTGGGTGATGATATCTTCCCGGACCCTCGCAGTCGCTGTAGCGGTGAGGGCAATGGTCTGCGGCCGGCCCAGCCAGTCGAGGGCCTGGCCGATCCGCAGATAATCCGGTCGGAAATCATGCCCCCACTCGGAGATGCAGTGCGCTTCGTCTACGGCCACCATCGATACAGGCTGTTTCTTCAGGGCGCTTATGAACGGGCCGTTCCGCAGACGTTCTGGGGAGACGTAGATAATCTTGTAAGCTCCCAGGGGGATCTTTTCCAAGACCTCTTCCTGTTCTTCGATGCTCATCAGGCTATGGATGGAGACGGCCGGAAGTTCCCGGACGCGTAAAGTATCCACCTGGTCCTTCATCAGGGCGATGAGGGGGGATATGACCAGGGACACGCCGGGCAGGACCAAGGCCGGCAGCTGGTAGCAGAGCGATTTCCCCCCTCCGGTAGGCATGACCACCAGCGTATCCTCGCCCGCAAGAATAACCTCGAGAATCTCTTCCTGCCCGGGGCGAAAATCCCGGAAGCCGAAGACCCTCTCCATGAGGGATTGCGCCTGAAGGAAACGCTCTTCCCCGTCTGCCGGTTCGAAAGGCCTTGGCGATTTCATCCGGCCTCATCAGAATATTTTAGGTTCATTGTATAGGAAATTCCTTTTTTCAAGTTTAGTTTTCCCTGCAACGGGATCACTTTTGACACTTGACCCTTATCCTTTACTTTTTCGTAACAGTCCAGGGCCTGGTCAAACTTTTTCATGCGGTTGAGAATCAAAGCCTTCTCTTTCAGGAACGGAAAGTTTTCCCGCTGGACAACGAGGACTTTTTCCAGTTCCTGCAAGGCCTCTGCGAAATTTCCCATTTCCTTGAGAGCACGGGCGGTTTTGAGGATTAGGTAAGGCCTGGGGTCGCGAAAAAAGGCTTGCCGGAAGCACTCCCAAGCTTGGTGGGGGAAGTGTTCCTTTAAAAAAAAATCACCGAGGACAGACAGGGCTTGCGGATGCTGGGGATCATGCGCCAGGACTTCCTCGGCTAAAATTCTCCCCTCGGCCAGATGACCCTGGCGCAAGTGCAGGTCGGCCAGACTGGTCTTGAGCAGGGTGTGATCTGGGTTCTGCCGCAGGCCTTCCTGGATTTCTTTTTCGGCTTCCTCAAACTTTCCACTTTCTTTGAGGGCCCGTATGCGCTGCTCTCTCTTCAAGGAAACATCCTCTCCAGCCGCTTGCCGGCCCCGAAGAATGAAATCAGAAAAATTTTAATGGGTTTGCAATATTTACGCAAGTAAATAAACCGGATGGGTTACGTAAAAACCTGGTTTTGTCTTGACAAGGCAAGTGGAATTTCCTACTATAAATTTTCAAAACAAATCAATGTGTTTCCCATATTTTTATGAAAAGGGACGACCAAAAAAGATTCCTGCCCTGCTTTCTGGCCACAGGAGTTGGGAGTTTACCCCATGCCGATGTGCCAAGGGCCTGCGCGCTCATTGCCCGGACCATGCCCCAAACTCCCTTCTGGCCCCAGCTCCCTGAGCACAGTTTTCTGGAGAGTATGACCATTCAGGTCAGTCCCGGGCTTCCTTTCTTGAAGGTTGAAGAAGAGAAAGGAAAGGTTTTTTTCGATACCACTCTTGATAAGGCCCGGGAATTAGAAAAGGTTTATAATTTTTATTTAACCGGTGACACGAACTCTTACCCTATTCCGCCGGCCTATGCGGGCGGCCTGGAAGGGATGATGCGATATCTTAAAGAAAATCAACATTTACCCTTACGATTTTTCAAAGGACAGATCGTCGGACCGATTACCTTTGGTTTGTCGATCCAGGACAATGACGGGAAAGACATCATCCACAATGAGGTCGTCTTTGATGCCGTGATGAAAGGCTTGTTGCTGCGGGGCCGATGGATCATCCAAAGGATGAAAACGATTGCGGAAGAAGTTATCCTCTTCATTGATGAACCAGGACTATCAGCCTATGGGTCGGCGTTTTTTAGCGTGGATGCTTCAACCATTACCGGGCGGTTGAATGAAATGATCGAAGAATTTCAGGCTCAGGGCGTCTGGGTAGGGGTGCACTGCTGCGGGAATACGGATTGGTCCTTACTCCTGAGGACAAAGGCGGACATCATCAATTTCGATGCCTGGGGATTTTTTGAACGCTTCTCCCTCTACCCCGAGGCGCTAAATGATTTTCTTTCTCGCCATGGTGTTTTGGCGTGGGGGATTGTCCCTACAGTGGAGTTCACGGGGCAGGAAACGGTTGAGGCCCTTAGGGAAAAGCTGGAGAGAGGGTTTCGTGAACTGAGCGGCAAGGGAATCAGTGCAGAAATTTTGCGGGAAAGAACCCTGCTTACGACCAGTTGCGGGATGGGGCTGATGTCCGTGGAAGATTCGGAAAAAGCCATGGGCCTCCTGGCTGAACTTTCCAGGCGGATGCGGGAAAAGTATTTTTAAGATTCTTTATTTGATTTCCTTTCTCTGTGCTCTCGGTGACCTCTGTGGCATACGATGTCTTTAAAATTTTGCGTGCTCTGCGGTGAATAATTAATAAAAACAATGGCTGCACCTAAAGGTCGGTTAAATCGAATTCGCAACATCGGGATCATGGCCCACATCGATGCCGGAAAGACCACGGTTACCGAGCGCATCCTCTACTACACGGGGCGGTCCCACAAAATGGGCGAGGTCCACAACGGAGAGGCGGTAATGGACTGGATGCCTCAGGAGCAGGAGCGGGGCATCACGATCACGTCCGCGGTGACCCACTGCCCCTGGAAAGGGTACGAAGTTCACATCATCGATACACCCGGCCATGTGGATTTCACCATCGAGGTGGAACGGAGCCTGCGGGTGTTGGATGGGGCCGTGGCTATTTTTGACGCGGTGAGCGGAGTGGAGCCTCAATCCGAAACGGTCTGGCACCAAGCGGATAAATACCGCGTCCCCCGGTTGACCTTCATCAATAAAATGGATCGGGTAGGGGCTAACTTTTTCTGGTCCGTGGAGACGATGAAGGAGAAGCTGGGGACTCACCCCGCCATCATCCAGATTCCCTTGGGAGCCGAAGAACGCTTTCAGGGGGTCATCGACCTGATCAAAATGAAAGCAATCGTCTGGGACGAGGAGGCGCTGGGGGCCACCTTTCAGGAGATGGAAATCCCGGCGGAGTTTCTTCCCGATGCTCGGAAGTACCGGGATAGGCTTTTGGAAACCCTGGCTGAGAGGAGCGATCCTCTCCTGGAGAAGTATCTGTCCGGGCAGGAAATTTCCCCCGGGGAGATCAAAGCCGTTTTGCGGGAAGCCACGCTGAAATTCGACCTCGTGCCCATCCTCTGCGGGGCGGCCCTGCGCAACAAGGGCATCCAGCCGCTTCTGGACGCGGTCGTGGATTTTCTCCCGGCCCCCGTGGACGTCCCCCCGGTCGCCGGGTTCAATCCCCAAACCGGCCAGCCCGAAACCCGCCGCAGCCTCGACCAGGAGCCTTTTGCGGCCCTGGCCTTCAAGATCATTACCGATGAAGGAAGGAAGCTGACCTATATCCGGGTTTACTCCGGAGTCTTGCGGGCCGAGCAGGATGTGTACAACTCCACTAAGGGGAAACGGGAGCGGGTGGCCCGCATCTTCCGCATGCATGCCAATAAGAAGGAAAGAATCTCGGAAGTCCGGGCGGGGGACATTGTGGCCGCGGCTGGTTTAAAAGAAACAGGCACAGGAGATACGCTCTGCGATGAATCCCGTCCGATTACTCTGGAACGGATCGATTTCTGTGAACCGGTTACCTCGGTGGCCATTGAACCGAAATCCCGGCCCGAACAGGAGAAACTGGATTTCTTTCTGCAAAAGCTTGTTGACGAGGATCCTACCTTTCGAGTGAAGTTCGATGAGGACACGGGACAAACCGTCATCTCAGGGATGGGTGAGTTGCACCTGGAAGTAATTGTCAGAAGGCTTCGGGAAGATTTCAACGTTGCGGTAAACGTAGGCAAGCCCCAAGTGGTTTACCGGGAGACCATCACCCAGACCGCGGAAGGGGAAGGAAAGTTCGAAAGGGAAATTGAAGGGGTGTGGCATTTCGGGCATGTGCGCCTGCAGATGGAGCCTCGACCGCGGGATACAGGGATCGAATTCAGCCGGGCTTCTGCTGACGGGACCATTCCCGAAGAGTTCTTCCCCAGCATCGAAACCGGAGTCAGAGAATCCACCATGAACGGTGTGGTGACTGGGTATCCTATGGTGGATTTGCGAATCAACCTTTTAGGCGGAACGTTCCGCGAGGCTCAATCCACGCCTTTGGCTTTCCAGGTGGCCGCTGCTATGGCTTTTCGGGAAGGTTGCCGGAAAGCTCAGCCGGTTTTACTCGAACCGATCATGAAGGCCGAAGTGGTCGTGCCGGAGGAATTCTTGGGAGAGGTCATCGGGGACTTGAGCGCCCGCAAAGGGCGAATCGAGCAGATTCAGCCGAAAGGAAAAGTTAGCGTAGTGGATGCCTTGGTTCCTCTGAGGGAGATGTTTGGCTATTCCACAAACTTGCGCTCGTTGAGCCAGGGGCGAGGAACCTTTACCATGCAATTCCACAATTTTGACTGGGTACCCGACAAGAAAAAATAAACTGAGCATTGCAAATTGCCAAATGAAAAGGGCAAAATGCAAAATGAATTCCAAGGATAATTTACATTTTAAATTTATAGTATAGGAATTTCCTTATTGGACACGGATTCACCCTGTTAGATGTTTACTATCTAACAGGGTAAACACAGATTATTAGGATATTAAATGCAAAAAAATAATTATCTGTGGTTATCTGTGGAAATCTGCGTCCAAATTAATTTATTCAATTTTCATTTTTTATTGGAACGAAGTTCGTCATGAACTCCTGGAGATTGGATTGCCGGTATTTCCTCGGCGATCGGCCCTGCAAGTTCAAACGGTCCTGTCCGGGATGCAAAGAATATAGCCCGATGGGCCAACGTATCCTGATCGTTAAGCTGGCGGCCAGCGGGGATGTCCTGCGTACCACGCCTTTGCTCTCCGGGTTAAAGCGCGCCCATCCGCAGAGTCATATTACCTGGGTTGTGGACAAAGAGGTGTATCCTCTTTTGAAAAATATTCCCCTCATCGACCGACTTTTGCCTTTTGATTTTTCCTCCCTCCTGCCGTTAGAGCTGGAAACCTTTGACCTGATCATCGGGCTGGAGAAAGAGCCTCGGGGTGCTGCCTTAGTATCAAAATTCAGGGGGAAAAAAAAGAAAGGTTTTGGGCTCGGACCGGAAGGGAATGTCCGTCCTCTCAATCGCGCCACCGAGTATGCTTATCTTCTTGGGCTCTCGGATGAACTGAAATTCTTCCGGAACAAAAAGACTTATCCGGAATTGATCTTCGAAATTGCGGATCTGGATTATCAGCAGGATGAATATTTCCTTGGTTTATGGCCTGAAGATATCACTTTCGCCGAAAATTTTTCTAAGCGGATAGGCTTGAAGAAAGGGGAAGTGGTCGTCGGGTTGAACACCGGAGCCGGGGAGGTTTTCGCTAACAAAGCCTGGACAGTGGCAGGATACATCCAGCTCATTAGCCAGCTAAAAAAAGAATCCCCAACCCGCCTTCTCCTTCTGGGCGGGCCCAAGGAAAAAGAACGCAATGCCAAAATTTTGCGGAAAGCCAAGGGGGCGATTACCGACTCGGGTTGCGAGAATACCCTCGGACAATTCGCTGCCCTGGTCAATCTTTGCGACGTGGTGGTTACGGGTGATACCACTGCTCTCCACATTGCCATCGCTTTGAAGAAAAAAGTCGTGGCCATTTTTGGGCCAACCTGCGCCCAGGAGATTGAGCTTTACGGGAGGGGGGAGAAAATGATTACTTCTCTTCCTTGCGCGCCCTGTTACCGGAGAAGCTGCGAGGTTGCCCCGAATTGTATGCAAGCCATTAAGGCGGAAGAGGTGATGGAAAAGATCCGCGCCTTGCTTCCCCAGAGCCAGCGGAAAAGAAGGGCTTAAAACCGGATGGCCTTTAACCTGCGAACGCATCTTCAATTTTTTATCGGATTAATTATCAGTGCTGCGGCTATCTACCTTTCCCTAAGAAAAATTGATTTCAACGCCCTCTGGGCAGCTCTGCAATCAGTCAATTTTTTGTTTTTCATTCCGGCGATAGCCGGCCAGCTGACTTGCTTTTTCCTGAAAGGGACGGGGTGGCGGTATTTGCTCTTGCCGGCGAAGAAAAACCTGCGGGTGATTTCCACGACCACCGTCTTGATCATCGGTTTGATGGTCAATAACCTCTTACCGGCCAAAATGGGAGAATTGGCCCGGGGCTATTTAATGGGGGAGCGGGAGAAGCTTCCCAAAACCCTCTGCCTTTCCACCGTAGCCGTTGAACACCTTCTGGATATCCTGATTCTGACGATCTTCCTTATCATTCTTTTGCCTTTCGTGTCGCTTCCCCCCTGGCTCCGGACCAGCGGAATGTTGGTGGGGCTGGCGGCTACGGGGATGATCGTTATGCTGTTCATCGTGATGCGGCGGGAAGAAAAATTTTTAGGTTGGATCTACAGGCTTTTGCAATTTCTTCCCGGCCGATTCCAAAAAAAGATCCAAGCGATACTGAACAATATCTTTCAGGGTTTGCGAGTAGTCACCGGCCGCTACATCTTCTATGCTTCGGCGGCGATTCTGTTGATGTGGGTAATAGCCTTTGGTGTGGCCTATTTGGTTCTGGTCGCCTGCGGCCTGTTTCTTCCGTTTCAGGCCGCGGTGATGGTAATAGTGTTTGCCGCCTTCGGCAAGATCATCCCGTCTTCCCCAGGGGCCATCGGTACTTTTCATTATCTGGTCCTCCTCGTAGTGATGTCCTTTCAGGTGAGCAGAGAGGCGGCTTTAGGATATGCCATTATCCTGCATGCTCTTACTTTTTTAATAGAGACTTCCCTGGGAATAGCGCTGGTCTTTGCTGGCAACC
>JAURYC010000043.1 GCA_030654105.1 Deltaproteobacteria bacterium | reverse complement strand
CCAATCTTCAAAACTGGGGGTGGGCGAGGCAATAGAGGAGGCCGGGACGATTGATACGGAAAAGTTGATTCCCGTGATTGAAAAGGCCGAGCGTATAGTGGTCTCAGCCCCCAAGTCAAAATTTGACAAAGACCACGATCTGGTCTTTGGACCGGGTTATGCAACCGGCATCACCTTTCAATGGCAGGATGGTAAAATGAGGGCTTGGTGGCCGAACGGTTGGGAAGGGGTCACCTACAAGGGCATGGTCCCCTATAAGATACCACCCTGGATGATCAAAAAATATAAAAAATAGTCTACCTTTGTACGATCCCCGCCCCTACTCACCGCGCCAAGAGGGGCGGGGCATTGGTCATGAGAATCGAAATCATCTGAACGGGAACCGAGCGGGTGAGGTTATATGATTCTGGATATAATCATAAGCAGTCTGATCAACGGGAGCGTATACGCCCTTCTGGCTATCGGGTTTTCACTGATATTCGGCGTGGCCCGTATTGTTAACATCGCCCACACCGCCTTTTACATGCTGGCCGCCTATTTTATCTATTACGGCACTCATAAATTAGGCGTTAATCCAGCTTTGTGTATGCTGGTGGCCATAATACCGGTGACTTTGATCGGACTCATCTCCTACAAACTGTTCATAGACCCTATACGCGAGCATGAGGCGGCGGTGCTGATCGCTACCATAGCCCTGGCCATGGCCATGCAGGAAATCATGCTCCTCATCTTCACCGGAGACTTTCTGGGCGTGCCGTCTCTGGTTGAGGGATACCGGATGGTTTTCGGGGTGAAGATCGCCTATCAACAATTGCTGACCGTTGCCATGGCTCTGTTGGTGTTGGCCGTGGTCTGGGCCTTGTTATTGAAAACCAGGCTTGGTCTGGCTATTCGCTCTACGGCTCAGGATCGGGAAGTGGCCAACCTAATGGGTATGAATGAGAGCCGGGTGGCCATGATTACCATGGGTGTCTCCGTCGGGCTGGCCGCCTTTACGGGCGCCGTGATTGCTCCCCTGGCTATCGTTAATCCCTTTATGTGGATGCACCCCCTGATCATGATGATGGCTGTCGTAGTCCTGGGCGGACTGGGCAGTATCAAGGGGAGTTTTGTCGGGGCCTATATCCTGGGATTTGCCGAGGCGTTGGTGGTCTTTTTGCTACCCATGGGTTCTTACCTCAAGGGTTCTGTGGCCCTGTCCATTATGATCCTGGTGCTGTTGATTAGGCCGGAAGGGCTTTTTGGCATTGCTTTTGAGGAAGAGAGATAGACATGGGGCTACTGGGTTTCTATCTGAGAAAGCTTTATACCGTTTTTAAGGGGGAGGTACTCGTCCTCCCCAGCCGGGTGGTTGTTCTTCTTTTCTTTTTCGTTCTCCTCTTCTTGCCCTTGGTTACTCAGGATCCTTACCTGCTGCGTATCCTGATTTTGACCAGCATTTTCGCCATTTTCGCGGCCAGCTGGGATCTCCTGTCCGGTTTTACCGGCCAGATGAATTTCGGACACGCCCTCTTCTTTGGCGTGGCTGCATACACTGCCGCTCTTTTGAATCTGCACGCTCACCTACCTCCCTGGGGCAGTATCCCTCTGGGTGCACTGGCTGCGGTTTTAGCCGGTCTGGTTATCGGCATTCCCTGCCTCAGGCTCAAAGGGACTTACTTAGCCCTGACTACCTTAGCCTTCCCAATTATCCTGATGGGCATTGTCTTCGCCATCCCTCAGTTCACGGGAGGTGAGTTGGGAATCTCCGGCCTGGATCGTCTTTCCGGGTCCCGCATCACTGATTACTATATTACGGTAGTGACCATGCTGGCCCTGGGCACAATCATGTGGAAGATAACCCACTCGAATACCGGCCTTATTTTCCACGCCATTAGGGAAGATGAGTTGGCCGTGAGGACTGCGGGCATCAATACTACCCGTTATAAGCTTCTGGCCTTTTGCCTCAGTGGTTTTTTTGCCGGGATATCCGGGGGGCTCTACGCCCATTTTATGAGGATAGCCGGCCCCGCCAACCTGGAAGTCACCATGTCCTTCACTGTTGTAATTTGGGCAATATTCGGCGGGGTAGTCACTATATATGGGCCCATCGGAGCCGTCTTTATCCTCTTTCCCTTGCTGGAGTTTTTCCGCTTTTGGCCCGAGATTCGCATGCTGATGTTCGCGCTTGTCATCCTGTTAATCCTTCTCTACATGCCGAACGGCCTTCTCCCCTGGGTACGCGACAAGATCGAAACGGAGTGTCCCAGGTGCAAAATCAGAAACGTGGCCACCCGAAAGACCTGCCGCATTTGTACAGCGCAGTTAGATTAGAAAGGAAGAAATGATACTGGATCCGGGATACAGCATTTTCGATAAAGATTCAAAAAGGGGCTAAACGTCCGGTGTCGAGGATCGGGGTTCCCGCATTTGATACCGGCTGAGCATCAAAAACCGCGATGAGGGGAAGATATGGATCCTAAAGAGCTCTACCTGTCCAAACCCTGGCTGAAATATTACCCGAAGGGCGTTCCCAGTGAGGTGGATGTTCCCGAGATATCCGTACCTGAGCTATTTGACCAGAGGGCGGATAAATACGCGAGCAAGACCGCATTGATTTTTTACGGAAATAAGATCAGCTACAAGAAACTTAAGGAGTTGATCGACCGGTTCGCCACTGCCCTGGCTGATCTTGGAGTGATCAAAGGCCAAACGGTGGCCTTGTATCTCTTGAATTGCCCGCAGTATGTTATCGCCTATTTTGCGGCACTTAAAGTAGGGGCCAAGGTCACTCCCATCAGCCCGGTTTATACCAGCAAGGAAGTTAAGCATCAGCTTGAGGACAGTGAGGCCGAGACGATCATCTGCCAGGATATCCTCTATGATAACGTTGAGAAGACCGGCATTTCCCTCAAGAATGTGATTCTGACCAATATCGCGGAGTACCTCCCTCTGCTCAAAAAGCAGCTGGGTAAGAGTGCCCTGGGAAAGGTCTATGGGGAAATGCACGTACCAACTCCCAAGTATATTGACGAGGCCGGCCTTCTTAAGTTTCAGACCCTGATCAAGAAATATCCACCTCGACCTCCCAAAATCGAGATTCAGCCCAGGGAAGATATCGCAGCCCTGCCCTATACCGGAGGAACTACCGGACTCCCTAAGGCGGCCATCTTGACTCATCATAATATAGTCTCACTTCAGGCCCAGACCGTTTCCTTCTGGCCCATATTTGAGGAGGGTAAGGAAGTCGTCATAGCCTTCTTGCCCTTCTTTCACATTTATGGGCAGGTTGTGGTGATGCTCAATGGCCTGGTTCAGGGCGCCACCCTTGTTCTTTTCACCACCCCGGATATCGATGATATCCTTTCGGCCATGGAGCGTTACCAGGCCTCCGGCTTCTATGGTGTCCCTACCCTGTTTGAATACCTCAAGGATTATGAAAAGACGGATCGCGTCAACTGGAAGCGACTCAAATTGATCGCCTGCGGCGCGGACACCCTTCATGAATCCACGATTAAAGACTGGGAGAGGCGAACCGGGACCAAGATATTAGAAGGTTACGGCATGACCGAGACTACTGCCGTCAGTCATAGCACCCCATATGATAGACCCAAGAGCGGTTCCTTCGGGGTGCCCATCCCTGGAGTCACCGCCGCGGTTGTGGATGCCGATGGTACGGAATTCAAAGGGATAGACGAGGTGGGCGAATTGATCCTTCACGGCCCCAACATGATGCAGGGTTATTGGAAGAGACCTGAGGAGACAAAGGATTCTATTATAGACATTGACGGAAAAAAGTGGCTTAGAACCGGGGATCTGGTCAGAATGGATGAAGAAGGGTATTTTCACTTTTTTGATCGTAAACGGGACCTGATTAAATATAAGGGTTATTCGGTCTTTGCCCGGCACGTGGAAGAGGTGCTCTATAGACATCCACAGATTAAGGCTGCCGGAGTGGTTGGTGTACCGGATCCCAAAGTGGGCCAGTTGATAAAAGCCTATGTGGTGTTACAGAGCGATGCCAGGGGTAAGATCTCCGAAGAAGAAATTATGGAATTCTGTCGAGAAAATCTGGCGCACTACAAGGTCCCCAAGATCATCGAATTCCGTGGAGAGCTTCCCAAGACAGACGTGGGCAAGGTCTCCCGCCGGGAGCTGAGAGAAGAGGCCGAGGAAACCTGATATGAACCAACCCTTCTTAGAACTGGATGGTCTCATTAAGGACTTCGGGGGACTCCGAGCTGTTAATGACGTGAGCTTCTCTATGAACCGGAACGAAATGGTGGGTCTGATCGGCCCTAATGGTGCCGGCAAGACCACCCTGGTGCGGCTGATAACCAGCATTTTGAAACCTGATGCAGGGAGTATCCGCTTTAAGGGCAAGAACATTGTCGGGGTTAAGACCTGGGATATCATAAACTTGGGAATAGCCTGCACCTTCCAGAACATGAGGCCCTTCCGCCGTCTCCCCATTATTGCCAATGTCATGGTATCGTGCCTGAGCCCCCGGGCCATGAAAAGGGGTGAATGGGTCAAGAGAGTCGAGGCCAAGGCTATGGATGCCCTGGAGTTTGCAGGCATCTCCGATATGTCCCTGGAAAAGGCTTCCACCCTTTCCCAAGGTGATCTCAAGCGGCTGGAGGTCGCCAGGGCCGTGGCCACAGAGCCGGAACTGCTTCTCCTGGATGAACCCTTCGGGGGGCTGAGTCCTGCCGAGACCGATCTTATGGGCAAATCCATCCACCGACTTCACAAAGGCGGCCGTTTCGGTCGCTTGCACAGCGAAGGACCTGCCATGATTATCATCGAACACAAGCTTCAGCAGTTAATGAAGATTGTGGATCGAATCATCGTACTCAATTATGGGGAAGTTATCGCTGATGGCACCCCGGAAGAGGTGGTGAATAATAAAGAAGTTATCGAGTCTTACCTGGGCGAAGGAGGAGTCTAACCTTGCTGCTGCAAGTAACCAATTTGACGGTCTGCTATGACAGGGCCATGATCATCAACGACCTGAGCATGAGCGTTGAGAAGGAGGAGTTGGTGAGCCTGGTTGGGCCCAACGGGGCCGGCAAATCTACATTGCTCAGGGCCATTACCGGGCTGGTTGCCTGGGAAAGGGAGATCACCCGTCGGTCAACGGGTGGAGACGTAACCATCAAGGGTATGGTGACCTTTGACGGGGAGAGAATAGATCAAATACCTGCTTACGAGATTGTTAAAAGAGGCTTGATTCATTGTCCCGAAAGGAGAAGACCGTTTCGTGAAATGACGGTTATCGACAATCTGTATGCCGGTGCTTATCTCCTGATAGAGAAAAAAGAAATACAAGATAACCTTGAGAAAGTCTATCAGTTATTCCCTGTGCTTAATAAGCGATCCAACCAGATCTCCGGAACCCTCTCCGGTGGGGAGCAGCAGATGCTTGCCCTCGGAAGGGCATTGATGTCTCGGCCAAAACTGATGTGCATTGATGAGCCCTCCACCGGGCTGGCCCCCATTCTGCGGAGACATGTCTTTGAAAAGATCGGTGAGATCCGGAATCTTGGAATCACCCTTCTCCTTGTTGAGCAGGAAGTCAGCACGGTCTTTAAGATGGCCTCCCGTAACTACGTCCTTTCCTCGGGCAAGATCATCGCCGAAGGCACTGGCGAGCAATTGCTTCAAAACGAGGTCCTCCGTAAAACCTACCTTGGGCTCTAACTGGTATTTTGAAGGGGCTGTAATTCATTACTTGTCAGGGATTGAAGCGGGACAAATAATCCTTAATCAGGAAGCTTAAAGAGCTTGAGGGGAAAAATTAAATCGTTGGCGGTCCCCCTGCATTATTGATTCAAGCCAATCTCTCGGCCGAGGATCGGATATCCCGGATGCGGGCCAGAAGTTCATCAAAATAGTTTCCGCCGCCAGCCTGCTTGAGACGTTCATCGTCGAGGGTGAAGCCCTTGATGATGTATTCCCGCAATCGCTGGGTGGCCCAGATGCGGAACTGCGTGCCGCGGTGCGATTTGACCCGGTAGCCCACTGAAATGATAACATCGAGGTTGTAATGATCCATTTCCCGAGTGACCTGACGGGATCCTTCTTTTTGAACTATTCGGAATTTCCGAATAGTTGGCGCCGCCTGTAGCTCACCTTCTTTGTAGATATCCCGGATATGCTCGTTCACTGTCGGGACCGTTATCTGGAATAAATCAGCCATCAACTTTTGACTCAGCCACGCGGTTTCGTCCTGGAATCTGACCTCAATGCGGGTTCGGCCATCCTCTAAATTGGCTTGACGAAATCGTCACAATACTTTTAGAATAAATTGTGCCGTAAATTGAAGGAGTCTTGAGATGAAGGAAGCGTTAAGATATTTAGAAAATGCCAAAGCGATATTGAAAACTATCCCTGTAGAGGATAACACCTATACCGATGTTAAACCTGTTCCGGAGGCTTGCGGAACCGCATATCTTGCCATCCCTGAAAGCTATCGATGAGTATTTACTCCGAAAAGGATTTGATGAAAAAGAGCTCCCCGAATCTGTGGATGGATACAGGGAAGCGCTGAGAAAGCATCTGATGGTTCACAACGGCAAGCTCTTTAAAGAGTTCGAAAAACTTTATAAGTTATTGCATATTGCAGGTTACTATCGAGGGCTTTTAGAGGACGTGATTGTGGTTAAAGATGCCCTCAAGGCTGCAAAGATTTTTGTAGAGAAGATTAAATAACGATTTTGCAGAATTGACATCCGGCCTAATTTGTGTTAGAAAATTTACATTCCTTTGATATTTTCGATAAAGTTTTTTTTATACTCCCCGATAGCTCAACCCCGCCTTGGCGGGGGTGGCTGTTAATCCCGCCTGAGGCGGGATTCGAGTCCCGGCGGGCAAGGGGCGTAAGCGATTGTAGGGGCGGAGGGTGGATTTCACGGTTAAAGAATGAGCTTTGAGCTGAATAGGAATGATGAAAGAAATTGCTCCTCGATAGCTTAACCGGCAGAGTCCGCCTGAGGCGGATTAACCACTGGATTGCCGGTAGATTAAGGGAGTTTTGATAAGATAAAATATTCCCCTGCTCCCCGATAGCTCAACCGGCAGAGCGGGTGGCTGTTAACCACTAGGTTGTAGGTTCGAGTCCTACTCGGGGAGCCATCCAAAGACAAAAGGCTTGGTCTTCTGCGGATCAAGCCTTTTTTATGCTTAGGCGGTTGATGCCAATGCCTTTCTGGGTGTATGTCCTCCAGAGTGAATCGACTGGAAAGATTTATATCGGTCATACCTCCGACCTGGAAAGAAGATTTAGAGAGCACAATGACAGCTCACTGGGCAGGCATAGATACACCAGAAAGCAAATAGGACCATGGCACTTGGTTTATTCGGAAGAGTATTCATCAAGAGTTGAAGCCACGAAAAGAGAAAAGGCCTTGAAGTCGGGGCAAGGACGCCGATGGATCTATGAACGGATTCTTTCTGTAAAGCTCAACCGGCAGAGTCCGCCTCAAGCGGATTAACCACTAGGTTGTCCGCCTGAGGCGGACTCGGGGAGCCATAAACAAGCTTAATAATTTCAAGGTGTTACCAGCCAATATTATTGACCTTTACGAACACCTTGAACATTAAGGTTTTAAGGCGAACCGGTAATCATTACAGCTAGTTCGCCTTTTTTTCTATTGGGTGTTGCTGTCAAAGCAGTGGTTAATACCCGGTAGCAAGGGCGGGGGGTAAGCCTGCGCAGAAATAAATCGCCACGTTGTCGCCAGTTGGTTCACTGGAGAGGATGTTTTGGAGGATGAAACTAAGCGTGAGCAAATTTTAAACTTCTTCGTATTTGATAAAGTGGTGGTTAGATGATTGATGCCGAGGACCTTCAAAACCAACTCCAAAAAGCATTAAGAGAATGTGCTTCGTTGAGGGAGGAAAATGAACGGTTAAAGAAGCTACTCGGGTTACATCCTGAAGTTCGCACTCCAACACCCAAACCAATTATATCGGAACCATCCACGCCATATACCCTTACGGCACCCCAGGTTACTAATAACTCTTCAATAGAAACCCAAATTGCTCTTTTTCGGTCCTTGTTCCGTGGGCGTGAAGACGTTTATCCAATCAGATGGGAAGGGGAAAAAGGAAATTCTGGTTATTCTCCTGCTTGTGCAAACGAATGGAACCGTACCTTTTGTGGCAAACCCATGGTGAAATGTGCCGACTGTGAAAATCGCGAGCTCAAGCCCGTCACAGATGAAGTGATTCTTGGCCATCTGCTTGGAAAACATACGATTGGGGTTTACCCACTCTTGCCGGATGAAACCTGCTGGTTCTTGGTTGTTGATTTTGATAAAAAAGCCTGGCAAGAGGATGCGGCTGTATTTCTTAAAACCTGTGGGGAGATGGGGGTTCCTGCAGCGCTGGAACGGTCGAGATCAGGAAATGGAGGTCACATCTGGATGTTCTTCGACCGTCCGGTTCAGGCTTCCCTGGCGCGGAAATTTGGTTGTTCCATCTTGACACGTTCCATGGAACGACGCCATCAAATCGGCTTGGATTCTTATGATCGTTTCTTTCCAACTCAGGATACGATGCCCAAGGGTGGGTTCGGGAATCTCATCGCCCTTCCCTTACAACGACTCCCCAGAGAGAAAGACAATAGTGTCTTTCTAAATCGGGAGTTCGAAGCCTATCCAGTCCAGTGGCTATTTCTTTCCACAATTGAAAGAATCCAGTCGGAGAAAGTGGACACCATAGTCCAGGAGGCTTCACGAAATGGAACCGTCCTTGGCGTCCGCTTAAGCTTGGCCGATGAAGGGATCGAAGAGGATCCATGGACATTGCCGCCCTCAAAGAAAAGAAAGGAAAAAACCATTCAGGGACCGTTCCCCCAAACTGTCCGAATAGTTCAGGGTAACCTGATCTATATTGAAAAAAATGGGTTACCTCCTGCTATGTTAAACCGTCTGATTCGTCTATCTGCTTTTCAGAACCCGGAGTTCTACAAGGCTCAGGCCATGCGCTTGTCGACCTTCGGTAAACCCCGGATCATTGGTTGTGCGGAGGATTTCCCATCCTATGTGGGCCTCCCCCGGGGTTGCCTCGATGATGCACTGGCGTTGTTCAAAACACACAATATCAAGCCAGAACTGGCTGACGAGCGTTTTGGGGGCATTTCGATAAACATGATTTTTAAGGGGGAACTTCGCCCCTTGCAACAAGAAGCTGCTCAGCTATTTTTGGCTCACGACAACGGTATCCTGTCAGCCCCAACCGCTTTTGGTAAGACCGTGATAGCGGCATGGCTTATCGCCAAAAGAAAAGTTAACACGCTGGTGTTGGTCCACCGCAGGCAACTCATGGACCAGTGGCGTGACCGGTTAGCATTATTCTTGGGTATGCCGGTGGAAGACATTGGTCAGGTGAGTGGGGGCAAAAAGAGAGTTACCGATTCTATCGACATCAGCCTCATCCAGAGCCTCAATCGTAAGGGGGTGGTCAAAGACATGGTGGCCGGATATGGTCAAGTCATTGTTGATGAATGCCACCACATCCCTGCCTTTACCTTTGAACAGGTTCTCAAACAGGTGAAAGCTAAGTACGTTGTGGGCCTCACTGCAACTCCTATCCGCAAGGACGGCCATCATCCTATAATCTTAATGCAGTGTGGTCCTATCCGCTTTAGGGAAAGTGCCAAGAAGCAGGCAGCCGCGAGACCCTTTGAGCATGTGGTCATAACAAGGTATACCAATTTTAAAATGGCTCCAGAATCAGCCGAAGTGAAAATTCAGGATATCTACGCTGCCCTTGTACTTGACAAGCATCGTAATGAATTGATCTTCAATGATCTCCTGAGAGCTTTGGAAATGGGACGCTCCCCCCTCCTTCTAACGGAACGGGTTGAACACTTAGAGCAATTTGCGGAACGGCTCAAGGATTCCGCCCAGAATGTCATCGTTCTTAGGGGCGGGATGGGCAGTAAACAACGTAAGGCACTGGCTGATCAAATTAAAGCCGTTCCAGATTCAAAGGAACGAGTGATCATATCTACAGGACGGTATATTGGAGAAGGGTTTGATGATGCCAGACTGGATACCCTCTTTTTAGCCATGCCTATTTCTTGGCGCGGTACGCTCCAGCAGTACGTGGGGCGTCTCCATCGGCTTCACGATAACAAACGAGTGGTGCAAGTTTACGATTATGTCGACCTTCACGTCCCAACGCTAATGCGGATGTATAAAAAACGCCTTAAGGGCTATGAGGCCATTGGCTATTCGATGCAAAATGGCCCTGAGAACTCAAGGCAGCAGACTAACGAATACGAGTATCTCCAAGTTGAGGAAGTGTGAAAAAAAGGGCGCTGAACTTGCTTGATATACCATGGGTGTCATTTAAGTAAGGTATTAAAGAGAGATTATGTCAAACCTCACCTTGAAAGAATTCATCTCGGAATTGAACGCCCGTCTTGAAAAGTTTAGTCACGACGAATTGAAAGAGATCATTCGGGGTCATGCCATGAATCTCCCGCCACGGGAACGGAGGGGATACCTTGATCGCTTTGTCCGTCCTGAAAAGCCAAAAGGCACTATAAAATCGACTAAGCCGACGATGACAGATGGCGAATTCCTGCTGCGGGAGATCGAGGCCTTTGGACAACGGGCTGAAAATTATGAATACACCACCGGATGGGGATGGGATGATGACTATGGGGAAGAAAGGGCCTGGGGAGATGACTCCTGGGTTGAAGAAATCGGTTCGCTTTTTGAAAGGATAAATGATTTTTACGAAGCTGGTGATTATGCCCTTGCCAAGAAGGCTTATGAGAAGTTGTTTGAAATTTATTTGGCAGGCAACGAAGAAGGTAGATTTTCGGGGCATGACCAGGATGAGATGGTGGGGACGGATCTCGAAGAAGCGGGCCTGAAATATCTGCGCAGCATTTATCTGTCAGAGAAACCTTCATCCCGGCCTGAAGCGTTACTTAGAGGTATAAACACTCTTTCTTATCTATCCCAAAACACGACGATCCATGGCGTGATCCATGCGTCGATGGAAGATCTTCCCGAACTGGATCAATTCGGAAAACATTGGATAGAATATCTGAATAAACAGAAAGAGAATCGTATCGTAACGAACCTGGTGAAAGAAGCGGTGCGTCTGTTCGAAGGCGTCAAGGGCCTGGAAGCCCTGGCCTTGGAGAAAGGGCATCAGTTTCCGGGGGCTTTTGTGGAATGGCTGGAGGCCCTGAAAAACGATAAAAATTATCGTGCGATGATTCGCGTTGCCAGGCTCGGGCTGGAAAAGTTATCTGATCGTCTGGTGATCAGGGCCAGGATTGCCGATTATCTCCATGAGGCAGCCAACCAACTGGACCAAAAGGATCTGATTGAAGAGAGCCTCAAAGAAGCCGTGTATGCTTCTCCATCCCTTTCTCGCCTTTTGAACCTTCTGGACCACGCGAAGAACGCTCAACAGAAAGTGGAGTACGTGAACGGCACCCTTGCTCGCCTTGAGAAAATTAGGAAACGAACAGAAAAAAAAGGCCCCCTTGAGACGGATTTCAATCGGTCTCCGGATCTTCACGAAAATCATGTCCCGGAGAGTTTGGAAGTGTACTCTTACCTTCTCAAGGGCGACTATGCGAAAGCGGCTTCATTCATGTCGCCGTCCAAGTCCCTGGGGTGGAGTTCAGGAAATTCTCCCAATGCCATCCTTGTTCCCTTCTTCCTTTATGCCGGGTGGGACCACGAAAAAAAGTTGACCACCAACATCGCTGACCTTTGGAAAGATGCCACAGACGTCCCCATCCCCTTCGGTACTTTTTCCCAAGAGGATTCAGCCCGTGGAGATCTGGGAAAACGCTTTCGCGATCATCTGGAGAAGGCTTTGAAAGAGTTTCCAATCCCCGGGAAGGAGCAGGAAGAATATTTTCTTGCCGCCGAGAAAGCAGCCTTCAAAAGAGTGGACGCCATTGTGAGCGAAAAACACCGGAAGAGTTATTGGAAAGCAGCGCAATTATTATTGGCTACCGCAGAAATTTATTGGAGCAAAGTCCAAGCGGATCAGGGGCAAAAGCTGATCCATCGTTTCAAGGAAAAGTACAATCGCCATTACGCTTTTAGAACAGAATTACAGAAGGCAGCCAAAAAATCAAACCTCTTTTCGGTCTTGTAGGAGATTCTTAACGCCCTCAGGTGGCTCCAGGCTTGGTGAAGCCAATCCCCGGGTTCGCCCGGTTCGATCTCCTTAGGCAGCACAGACCTCCTTCCCTTCCTGTAATCTTGTCCGGTAGATCAATCCGATTTTGTCCTTATGCTTTTGAAGGTTATTCGCGGAAGAAACTTGCTTTTCACCCCCTCC
>JAURYC010000042.1 GCA_030654105.1 Deltaproteobacteria bacterium | reverse complement strand
GAGGTTTCGTATTGAAGAAGTGCTGGGAGTGTCGTAGGGTATGCCCAAGTTATTCAGGGATCATGGATGACAAGGAATAATAACGACATTTAACAACGCGATCCAGCGGATGCGTTACACGCCCCGCTGATCGCGAGCGTTAGCAGATCAGGGAAAAAGATTAAATTTGACTATCGGTTTTAATTTGGTACTATAAAAAGACCGGAGGTGATAAAAATGAATATTTCAAAGGACATAAAGCCAGTTACCTATCTTAAATCTAGGGCAGCAGATCTGCTGAAACAGATCAATGACACCCATCGTCCAGTTATCATCACTCAAAATGGAGAGCCCAGAGCCGTACTGCAAGATCCCCAAAGCTATGAAGATATGCGGAATGCCATTGGGATATTGAAACTGATCTCCCAAGGCGAAGAGGAAATTAAGGATGGAAAATCAAAACCTCAGGAGGAAGTCTTTAAGAACATCGAAAATGTCCTGAACGAAAAACTGAAATGAAAAAAAAATATGAAGTTAAATGGTCGAATGTTGCTGAGAAAGACTTGATGGGGATCATTGAATATATTGCTGATGATAATCCAGCTGACGCTTTAAGAATATTCAAACCGATAAAAGAAAAAGCATCAAGCCTTTATTCCTTCCCTGAAAGAGGCCGCATCATCCCTGAACTACGGGAGCAGGGTATTTCACAATACCGAGAATTAATCATACCACCATGGCGAATGATTTACAGAATATCTGAAAAGACCGTGCCTGTCTTATCAGTATTGGATTCACGTCAAAATATTGAAGATATTCTTCTCAAAAGACTTATTAGCTCAAAGATATAAAACTGCTCGAATTTTTTGATCTCCGTGTTCTTTGCGGGGAACTTCAGGGGAAGGAGGCCAGTATGGAAGCCAAGGATGCCTATTTGAAATTAGCAGAGATGATGCGTTACCCGGAATCAAAGGAACTCATCAGTCTGCTGCAATTTTTATTAACCCCCATTCAAGCTCAGATCGCCGCATCTCTCCCCGCTTCTCATCAGGAGTTGGCCAGAAAATTTGGCCTAAGCGCAGAAGAAGTGGATAAGAATTTGCGGGATATGTTCAACCGGGGGTTGATCTTCCCCAAAGATTTTTCCAAGATGGACGGAGCCAGGTTTGCCCGCTCCCTGCCGCAATTGCACGATGCTATCTTGTCCGACCTGCGGTGGGACCCCAAGAAGGAATCGGAATTGGCCCAGAAATGGCAGGCCTTTTATCGGAGCGGATATGACCGGGACCATGCTCTGTGGTTCCTTCAAACCGGGGTTCCCATTCAGAGAGTCTTACCAGCGATCAAAGCCTTCCCTCCCGATACCAAGTTCGAGCCCTGGGAGGACGTTCGAGAAATTGTGAAAACGACCACGAAGATCGCTATGGCAGGATGTGCCTGCCGTTCTCGCCAGATGGGCGTAGGTTTGGACTGCAAATTTGCTGACCGGCTCTATTGCATTCAGTTGGGGCGAGGAGCGGAGTACGCTATCCAGAGGGGCAGCGGAAGAGAACTTTCCAAAGAGGACGCTTTAAAGCTTCTCTACGAAGCCGAAGACCAGGGTTTGGTTCACCAGGCCTGGAATTCTCAAAGCATGCAAGGGAACCCCATCTGTAACTGTTGCCCGGATTGCTGTGTGGATTGGGAAAATTTCAAGCGTTATAAGATCCCTACCAGCGGAAGATGGCTGCGGACCCGGTGGAATGCCTATGTGGACGAAAACCTCTGCGATGGGTGCGCCTTATGCCTCCCTCGATGCGGTTTCGAAGCCATTACCTTGAAGAACAACAAAGCGCAAATCGATGAGGAAAAATGTTTCGGCTGCGGGGTATGCGTCCTCAAGTGCGAGCCCAAAGCTATCGCCATGAAACTCCTGCGTCCTCCGGAGTTTGTTCCCCAAGGGGGTATCGACCGAGCAGCGATGGGGGCTCACATTGCCGGAGGAGTGTACAAGGAAGGGCCGAAGCTGCCCTGACTCAGTTAGCGGGAAATAAAGGCCATGCAGAAGATTTCCATCGCTGGAAAAGGCGGGACCGGAAAGAGCGTTTTGACGACTCTCCTCGCCAAAGTCTTAAAGGAAATGGATTACCATGTCTTGATCGTTGATTCCGACGAATCGAATCCCGGGCTTTACCGGATGCTGGGTTTTCATCACGCTCCTGGCGATTTGATCGATCTGTTTGGAGGGCCCAGACGGGTTATGGAATTAACCAGAGAGATGGACATCCCAACCCATCCGCTGGGCAATGAGAAGATTTATCTCCAGGACATTCCCGGCAAATACCTGATGGCAACAGATACTTTGAAATTAGCATCCGTTGGGAAAATAACCGGAGCTTTTGAAGGTTGTGCCTGCCCCATGGCAGAGGTGTTAAAAACCTTCCTCTACCGGCTGTTTCTAAAAGAGAGGGAAATTGTTCTGGTGGATATGGAAGCAGGGGTCGAGCATTTCGGCCGCGGGGTCGAGAAACACATCGATACCCTGTTGATCCTGGTAGAACCTTCCTTCGAATCCGTTGCTTTAGCTGCTAAGATAAACTTATTGGCCCAAGCCAGCGGAGTGAGAGTTAGATGAGCAAATCGCCCAAGCTTGTTTAGAAGGTAAGGTGTTGGAGGGAGGCCAAGCCAGGGAGAGCATCCGAAGGATCGCCAGGGTTTTGCTGGGAGAAACCCCAGTCCCTTCCCCATGTGATTGGGGGAAAGAGCGAGGGGACTGAGGACGATGAGCTCGGAGATAGGTATGCACGACTTCGCCTCGCCTCACTGCAGTTATTGTCAGCATTTCGAGAAGAGCTTCGAAACCGATTTGGTCGTGGAGTGGGGATACTGTAGCTTAAAGAAGGTTCCTCCCCCGGAAGACCTGGAAAGGGTCAGAAAAAAGGTGGAGTCCGGAGATTATCAGGAGCTATTATCCCGGACTCAAGAGTTGGGTTTGTTCATGCCTACCATTACTTATTGTGCAGATTTTACGGATTTATATCCCTTCTGAAAAATTTCGCGTATGATCCCCTCTACTATTTCTTCCCCGGGGGCAACCCGCCACGTGGCCTTACGGCGGCGGAAGGTTACAAATTCTTTAATCCGCCTGCTGCTCTACCAGCTGCCCCCATACGGCTATGGCCCTTCCCAGGTGGCCAGTGACCGCTCCTACCGCATAAAGCGCAGGGTACAAGGGTGTTGGGGGCTTGTACCTTGCGCCTTAAGCCCTTTGAATTATACTTTCGGCAGGTCTTTCAGCGCCTCTTTAATTTTCTCTTCCGGGTATTCGAAATCCTCCAATTTCTTAGATAGAAACGAGTCATAGGCCGAAAGGTCGAAATGGCCGTGGCCGCTGAAATTGAAGACGATGACCTTCTCCTCTTTGCGCTCTTTGCACTTTATGGCTTCATCGATGACTGCTTTGATGGCGTGGGCTGTTTCCGGAGCCGGGATGGTTCCTTCCGTGCGGGCAAAGAGCATGGCTGCTTCGAAGACGGGGTTCTGATGGTAAGCCACGGCTTCGACGAAACCTTCATCATAAAGCAGGCAAAGAAGCGGGGCAGCTCCGTGGTAACGCAATCCGCCGGCGTGAATTCCCGGAGGTATAAAATTATGCCCCAGGGTGTACATTTTTACGATCGGGGCGATCTCCGCCGTATCCCCATAATCGTACCGATAGAGCCCCTTGGTCAAAGTCGGGCAAGCCGTTGGTTCCACGGCGATGAAACGGATTTTTTTCCCTTCCTTTTTTTCGGGGAAGAAAGGAAAACTGAAGCCGGAAAAATTGCTGCCTCCTCCCACACATCCAATCAAAATATCCGGATCTGCGCCGATCTTTTTCAACTGGGCCTTGGTCTCCAGACCCACGATGGTCTGATGGAGAATCACATGGTTGAGCACGCTGCCCAGAGAATACCGGCTATCTTCCCGCTTCACGGCATCCTCTACGGCTTCGCTGATAGCGATGCCCAGACTTCCTGGAGAATTGGGATCCTTGGCCAGGATTTTCTTGCCGGCCTCGGTTTTATCGCTGGGACTGGGAGTCACTGCGGCTCCCCAGGTTTCCATGAGCATGCGGCGGTAGGGTTTCTGCTGATAGCTGACTTTGACCATGTACACCCGGCATTCCATCCCGAAAAGGTTGCACCCAAAAGCCAAGGCGCTTCCCCACTGGCCCGCACCCGTTTCGGTGGTCAGGCGCTTGACGCCCTCTTTTTTATTGTAGTAAGCCTGAGCCACGGCAGTATTCGGCTTATGGCTTCCGGCCGGGCTTACGCTTTCGTTTTTATAATAGATGCGCGCCGGAGTTTTTAACGCTTCTTCCAGCCTTTTCGCCCGGCAAAGGGGCGTTGGCCTCCAGAGTTTATAAATGGAAAGGACCTCTTCAGGGATGTCAATCCAGCGCTGCTGGCTGACCTCCTGTTCGATCAAACCCATGGGAAAGATGGGAGCCAAATCCTGAGGTCCTAAGGGTTGCTTCGTTCCCGGATGCAGGGGAGGAGGCAGGGGTTTGGGTAGGTCAGGCTGAATGTTGTACCATTGCCGGGGCATTTCTGCTTCACTCAAATAAGTCTTTCTTTCTTCCATTGTTCCCTCCTTTTCATTTTTTAAATTTATTGGACGCAGATCAAAACAGATTTTCAGGATCTGAATTTTAAATAAATTTTAAGCGGCTTTTTCTGCGCAAATCTGCGTCCTAATAATTCCGCAATCCGCATTTATTCCAGCATTTTCCACTCGCCCTTGACGATCTGGACGATGACCATCGAATCCAACCCCAGGCCATTATGATCTTCAGGGGTAAGGTTGTAGATGCCGCTAACCCCGATATAGCCTTTGGTCTTTTCAATCGCCTCTCGCAGTTTTTCGTTGTTGGTCCCGGCTTTTTTCATGGCGTTGGCCAAGATGTAAATTGCGTCCCAGGCATATCCCGAATGAGTGTTAATGGGGAACTGCCGTTCGTATTGATAGACGTCTTTGTACAGGCGAATGAATTCCAGGATGACTTTTTTCTGTGGGTCAGAATTGGGAAGCTGGGAGGCAACCATCAATTTCGTCGCGGGCATGATATTCCCTTCCGATGCTTCGCCAGCTAACTTGATATAAATGGGGTCGGGCAACCCATGGCACTGGAAAAGTGGAACTTGAATGCCCAGCTGTTTGACATTTTTGGCCACAATGGACCCGGCTTTTCCGATCGTCCAACAGATGATGGCTTCGGGGGAAGCGGCCTTGATTTTGATCAACTGGGTGGTCATGTCATTATCCGTGGCCTGGAAGGATTCCCCGGTGATGATTTTCAGGCCGTATTCCACGGCCAGCTTTTCCAACCAATTCTTTCCATCGCGGCCGAAACCATCGGCGGAAGTAATAATGGCAATATTCTGGATTCCCTTTCTTTTCAGGTAATCGTAGGTCTTCTTTACGGCCACCGATGTTCTCTGAGGAGATTTGAATGTCCACTTGAATGGCGGAACCGTGACCACAGGATCCCCGCCCACACACATGAAGGTGGGAACTTTCATCTGCTCAATGATTGGCTTGGCGGCCATCCCCGTATCAGTCCTGGTTGGGCCGATGATAGCCACAACCTTGTCTGACTCAATGAATTTCTTGGCGATGATCGCTGCTTTGGTTGGGTCTCCCTCGTCATCGGCAATTACCAGTTGCAGAGGCCGCCCATTGATCCCGCCTTCTCCATTAATTTTTTTCACGACCATCTCTGCGACCAGCTTTGTTGGGGTGCCGATAGCTGACCCTGCGCCGGTGAGGTCGAAGAAAGCCCCCAGTTTAATTGGGTCAGCCGCCCAAGCTAACCCCCCTGCGACACAAAATGTCAGAAACAAACAAACGACTGGCAAACATTTTTTCATAACTTTTCCTCCTTTTTTTTAGAATTCACCGCAGAGCACGCTGAGAGCGCAGAGAAGATTGAAAATCAAATATCCAAACTCTCAAAGTTTTTTTGCTGGTTAGATTTAAAAATATTGTTTACCTCTGCGTTCTCGCGACCTCTGCGGCAAAATTATTCTTATCTTTTATCAAAGACCCGTTGCGACTTCCTTTCGGTGCGCGGAAGACTTTGGAAGGCGACCACCTCAACCTTTCCGCTGACCAGGAGCTGATGGCCGAGAAGATATTCCAGTTTCGCAGCCAGTACCCGGTCTTCTTGGGGATCCACGCCCTCCGCCCGTTCCACTTTTACAGTCATATAATCTTTGCCATCTGTCCCCCGTTCCAAAAAAACCTGAAACTCACTGCCCACCTGGGGGACTTGGGAAAGAAGATGGTCGATTTGTCCCGGGTAGATGTTCACTCCGCGAATAATGAACATATCGTCCGAACGCCCGAGGATTTTGTCGTGCCGGGGGAGAATGTTCCCGCAAGAACATCTTCCGGGAACCAGACGGGTGAGGTCCCGGGTGCGGTAGCGAATCAGGGGAGCGGCTTCCTTGCGCAGGGTAGTGACCACCATTTCTCCCACTTCTCCGGATGGCAAAGGTCTGAGGGTTTCCGGGTCGATGATTTCCAGGATATAATAATCCGCCCAGTAATGAATCCCTTCATGGGCCGGGCATTCTAATCCTGTTCCCGGGCCATAAAGTTCGGTCAAGCCGGGGATGTCAAAAGTATCTTCCACGCCAAGGTTCTCTTTCATATTCCGGCGCATGGCCTCGCTGTGGCGCTCGGCGCCGAAAATGACCTTGCGCAGGGAAATCTTATCCCTGAGGCCGCGCCGTTTTACCTCCTCGGCCATGAGCAGGCCCATGGAAGCGGTGCAGCAGAAGACCGTCGTTTGGAGATCGACCATGATCTCGCAATGCATATCGAGGTTGCCGGGCCCAACCGGAACGGCCATGGCCCCCAAGCGTTCGACCCCCAATTGGAAGCCTACCCCTGCGGTCCAGAGGCCGTAGCCGACGGCAATCTGCACCCTGTCCGCTTGGCTCAGGCCGGCCATTTCATAACAACGGGCGAACATATCACTCCAGTCCTGCAGGTCTTTTTCCGTGTAGCAAAGGATTTTTCTTTTTCCGGTCGTTCCGGAGGAAGCATGGATGCGGACCACTTGTTCGAGGGGAACCGCAAGAAGCGGGAAGGGGTAGCCTTCCCGCAGGTCATCGGCAGTGGTAAAAGGGAGTTTTTGAATATCTTCCATATTTTGAATATCCGGGGGATGGACTCCTGTTTCCTTCATCCTCTTTTGGTAAAAGGAAGATCCTTGGAAGGCGTGCTTGACCGTCCATTTCAAGCCATCAAGCTGCAACTGCATCAACGCTTCTTCCGACTTAATAGCCGGCATGAATGTTTTGGTCATGTTTGCTCAACTCCAAAGTAATGTAGGCGCAAGGCGAAAAACGCAAAGCCCAGAGCGCAAGGCGCGCAGAACCTATAACTCGCAACTCGTAACCCGCAACACTCAAAACTGTACACTTCAAATCTACCCCCTCCACCCAACCCCCAACACCCTGTCTTTGGCTACAATTTCCACTTCCACCCTCAGGCCTATGGCCCGGCGTAGGGCTAATTGAACGGCCTCTTGCAGGGCCGTCTTTCTTTCTTCCTTGGAGACTAAAATCTCTGGCGAGGCTTCCACGAGCACTTTCAGCCGATCGTTCATTCCTTTTTTCTCGGCCACCTCCATGGAATAACCGGGCCCGACCCCATCAATACCAGCTAATACCTCTTCGATCTTCTCCGGGAAGACGTTGATTCCGCGCACAGATACCATTTGGTCGGTTCTTTTGATAACCCGATCCATTCTGACCATTGTGCGGCCGCAAGAGCAGCGATCGTAATGGAGCGCAGTCACATCGCTCGTCCGGTAGCGTAAAAGAGGATAGGCATTCGTTGTCAGGGTGGTGAGGACAAGTTCTCCTTCCCGGCCAGCACTCAGGGCTTGTCCGGTGCGTGGGTCGATGACTTCCGCAAAAAAATGGTCTTCGAAAATATGTAGGCCCGCCCTGGCCGAACATTCACCGGCAACGCCGGGTTCGACCAGTTCCATGACGCCATAAATGTCATAGGCCTTGATGTTGAGGTTCTCCTCGATAACCTGGCGAACGCTTTCCGACCAGGGCTCTGCCCCGAGAAGGCCAATCTTCAGGGATAAAGTTTGGGGATCGATCCTCTTCCTTTTCATGGTTTCTATGATATGCAGGGCAAAGGAGGGAGTAGAAGCCAAGACTGTACTGCGGAAATCCTGCATGATCCTGAGCTGAACTTCTGCCGAGGCGATCGAAGTGGGTACAACGGCTGCTCCGATCAGTTCAGCGCTCTGATTGAAGCGGATCGCACCAAAAAAAAGGCCGTAGTTGAAAGCTACCTGGATAATGTCATGCTCGGTTATACCAATCCCGACCATGATCCGCGCCACGAGTTCCCGCCAGATTTTCAGGTCCTGCCGGGTATAGCCGATGACGATGGGGTTACCATAAAGCCCCATGGGAAACTGCAGGCGGACCACATCACGCAGGGGGACGGCAAACATCCCATAAGGATAATTATCCATCAGATCCTTGCGGGTGGTGAAAGGGATCCTTTTCAGGTCTTCAAGGTTCTTGATGTCATCCGGATTCACCCTTGCCTCATCGAATTTTTTTCGATAAAAATCCACACGGGAATACGTCTGGTTGACTACGATCTGCAGCCTTTCATTCTGAAACTCGAGAAGTTCTTTCCGCTCCCTGGTTTCAACGTCCGGATTGAATATGGGCATATCCACCTCCCGCTTACCTTTCCCATTTGCCCTTGTAATCTTTGCCTAAAAAAGCCCTCTTTACTTCCTCATTGTTGAGAAGTTCTTCCCCGGTTCCGGTCAGAAGGATCCGGCCTGTGTCCAGGACATAAGCCCGGCGGCAAATCCGCAGAGCTTCTTTGGCGTTTTGTTCGACCAGCAAGATGGTTATTCCTCTCTTATTCAGCGACTGGATGATGCGGAAAATTTCGGAGACGACCGTGGGGGCCAGGCCCAGAGAAGGCTCATCGAGCATAAGCAATTTGGGCTGGCCCATGAGGGCCTTTCCTAAGGCCAGCATTTGCCGTTCCCCACCGGAGAGCGTTCCGGCCAGCTGGTCTTTACGATCCCGCAGGATGGGAAAAAGCTGATATACTTGTTCCATCTCTTCCATCAATTGGCCCCGATCCTGGCTCCTGAGGTAAGCACCGAGTTCCAGATTTTCCAGGACGGTAAGAGGGTTGAAGACTTTTTCGGTCTCGGGGACCTGGAGGATGCCCAGGGCCACGATTTTTTCCGGCTTCAGCCCCCGGGTTTCTACATCTAGGAAAACCCTGCTTCCATTCCGCGATGGGTGCAGGCCGGAGATGACGTTCAGTAAAGTGGTTTTCCCCGCCCCGTTGGCCCCGATGAGGGATACGATCTCCCCCGCCTCGACGTGGAGCGATACCCGGCGCAAAACCTGGATTTTTCCGAAAAAGGCGTCGATGTTTTTAATTTTCAACATAATAAAAGCTCTCAGCTTATTATTCCGAACTCATTACTCCGAACTATTCATTCCGCATTCCGCAATCCGAAATCTGCAATCCGTAACCTATGCTCCCAGGTATGCTTCCACAACCCGAATGTCCTTCTGCATCTCTTCCGGGTGGCCTTCGCCGATCTTGGAACCATGATGCAGAACGATCAGCCAGTCGGAGATACCCATAACTAAGTGCATATTATGTTCTACCAAAATGATCGTCTGGCCCGTTTTTTTCAATTGGATGATCAAATCTCCCATGGCTTCGGTTTCCCGAATATTCAAGCCGGCCACAGGTTCGTCCAAAAGTAAAAGTTCCGGCTCGCCGGCCATGGCGCGGCAAATTTCCAGACGTTTTTGCTCCGCGATGGAGATGTGTCCAGCCATCCAATCTGCTTTGGCCAGGAGGCCAAAAAAATTCAGCAACGTTTTCGCTTTTTCCTGGATCTTTTTTTCCTCGCGCCGTTCGTCGGCCAGGTGGAGCATTCCGCCCAAGAAACCGGATTTGGTCCTGGGATGCATTCCTACCATGACGTTTTCCAGGACCGTCATGTTGGAAAAAAGTTGCGCCTGCTGGAAGGTGCGGTTGACTCCCAGGGCGGCAATCTGGAAGGATTTCAACCTGGAAATGGGCATCCCCCGGAAAAAAATCTCCCCAGAATCCAAGGGATAAACTCCGCTGATGGCGTTGAGGAGAGTGGTCTTGCCCGCCCCATTCGGTCCGATGATGGAGACGATCTGGTGCGAGGCGATGGAGAAGGAAAGACCATTCAAAGCTTCCAGACCCCCAAACCGCAGCGTGATTTCTCGAATTTCAAGAATCGTTTTATCTTCTGGCAAAGCTTTCTCTAGCATCAAGAGCCTGTTCGTAAATTGCAGAATCTTAAAATTCCGCTTGGCCATCCATTTTTCTCTTTTGGAAAACCCTGGCGATCCCAGGAAAGAGGCCCTGGGGAAAGAATATTAAAACAACCATGAGAATGATTCCATAAATGAGCACATTGTATTCCTTGGCGGCATGAAGAATTTCCGGGAGGATGGTCAACAAAATAGCTCCTAAAACAGACCCCCAGAGAGAACCTATCCCTCCGATCAAAACCATGGTGACGACCTGAATGGAATAGAAAAAGCTGAAAGTGCCCGGGCTGATGAAGGTAAGGTAATGGGCATAAAGGCTTCCGGCCAAAGATGCCAGAGCTGCGCTGATGACAAAGATTTTTACCTTGTAGTTTTCCGTGTCAATGCCCGCGCACCGGGCGGCGATCTCATTATGGCTCAACGCGGCCATGGCCCTTCCGACCCTGGAATGGATCAGATTGAGAGCGAGCAGCAGAACCCCGCTGGATACGGCCCACAGGAGATAATAGATTTTCAGGTCCGAGTCAAAAACAAACCCGGCGATCTTAAGGCGGGGAATCCCGGCAAAACCCGATGGTCCACCGGTTACGGTCTCAAGCTGGATCATGACAATGTAGATAATGATGTTGAACCCGAGGGTGGCCATGACTAAATAATGACCTTCCAGTTTCAAGGTGGGAATGCCGATGGCAAAGGCAATCATTCCCGTGATGGCCATGGCCAGGATGATCGCGGGCCAGAGGGGGAGTCCGAAAGTGACCGTAAAAATGGCCGAAAGATAGGCCCCCAGCCCAAAAAAAGCGGCGTGGCCGAGCGAGATCTGGCCGGCATACCCAATGAGCAGGTTAAGGCCGATGACGACGATGATGTTTAAGGCAGCCACGTTGAGCACCATCAGATGGTAATTATTCTGCAGGGCAGCCGGGATCGTCAAAATAATCAGGGTGAAGATAAGCAAGTAAATTTTGTTTTTCGTTCCCATCGATTTTCTTCAGACCCTTCTTAGCCTTCCCCTGCCCAGGATTCCGCTGGGTTTGAGAAAAAGAATGATCAGCAACACCAAAAAGGCCACGGCGTCTTTATATTCCGAAGAGATCAGTCCGGCGCCCAGGGATTCAAAAACACCCAGGAGAAGGCCTCCGGCCACGGCACCGGGCATGGACCCGTATCCGCCCAGGATCGCGGCGGAAAAACCCTTCAGCCCCAACATGACGCCCACGTCATAGGAAGTGGTGGTAATGGGGGTGAGGATCATCCCGGCCACCGCCCCCAGCGCGCCGCTGAGCGTGAAAGAAAGAAGGATCATGCGGTCAACCGGGATTCCCGTCAGCATCGCGGATCTCCGGCTGGCGGCCACTGCCCGCATGGCTTTCCCCGTCATGGTTCTCTTGAAGAAATAGTTTAGGGCGAACACTACGCCAACCGTGATCCCGAAGATCCAGATACTCTGGGGCATGATTACCGCTCCGTAAAAGAACAGGGGAGCCTCGCCGGAAAATGGGGGGAGAGTCATGGGGTTTTTTCCCCAGAGGATCATGGACAGGCCTTTGATGGAGATGGAAGCTCCGACCGTGATCATGACCAGGATGAGGATTTCCTTTGACTTGGCCCGGCGGATGGGTCCGATTTCCAAAAGCAGGCCGACTGCCGCCACGGAAAAGACGGTCAGGATAAAAGCCGGAAGCATGGGAAGTTTTAGAAAGCTGTAGAAGGTGATCATGAACATTCCACCGAGCATGACGAATTCGCCCTGGGCAAAGTTGACGATGCCGGTGGCGTTGTGGATGAGGGAGAAACCGATGGCGATCAGAGCGTAGGTGCTCCCTGTGGTCAAGCCGGAAAGAATGAACTGAAAAAGCTGCAGGGAAAGAGTCATCCGTCCCCTTCCGGATCGCTGGCAGAATAACCAAGTTGCAAGGCGTTCAGGTTGGCTTCCCGGAACCGCTCCGGGGATATGGCTTTGGTCACCGACTCAGCGAGAGAATAATCGCAAAATAATTTTTTAAACTTTAGGGCAAAACCTAAAAGGATCAAATTGGCCATAAGGGGGGAGCCGATTCCAGCAGCCATCCCCGTGGCATCGATGGCAGGAGAGGAACTCGACCTGGGGGTGTTAAGAATCAGCGCACCATGGGGAGCCAGGAGATGGGCGTAGGTATCGACGGATCCTTCATCCAGGGCCAGAATCAGGTCTGCCTGACCGCTGCGGATCAGGGGACCTCGATAGGACCCGACTTTCAGGGTAGAAATTACCGATCCTCCGCGGATGGCCATTCCATGGGTTTCCGAGGCGATCACCTCAACCCCCAATCTCAGGGCACATTCCGCAAGAATCCGGGTTAGGAATAATACTCCCTGCCCACCCCTTCCCGTAATAGCGATCTGCATATTCATAAAAAACCTTTCATTTAAAAACATAATCTGCCACAGAGGTCACAGAGGACACAGAGTTAAAAATGCGCAGAATAAATCCTTTTCGGTATCGACTTAATAAATTATTATTAACCCTCTAACATATTCTTGACTATTTTATTTTCTCTGTGATCTCTGTGACCTCTGTGGCAAAGATTTAAATTCTTTTAATCGCTTCCTGCGGGCAGACCTGCGCGCATACGCCACATCCCGAACAGAGGTTTGGGTCGATCCTGGCCCTGCCCGATTCCTGGTCAAGGCCGATCGCCGGGCACTCGAAATCCCGGAAGCAAATTTCGCAGGCAATACAATCCTCGGTAATTTGCATGCCGTAAGATTGCTGCTTTTTCCCTGCGCCCGGGGTCATTAGGCACGGGTGCCGGGATATGATTACGGAAATCCCTCCATTTTCGGAACGGGTTACTTTATCCGCTTCCTTTATAGCCCGGGTTATCTCTTCGAGCTGGTACGGGTCGATGATCGTGAGGCTTGGCACTCCGCTCGCCCTGACTAAATCCTCAATGGCCACCGCTTTTCCCCGCCGGCCATCGGCCAGAAGCTCCAGCCCGGGGGTTGGTTGGTTACCGGTCATGGCCGTGGTGAAATTATCCAGGATGAGCAGGATGAATTTCGCCCCATTATGAACAGCGTTGATCAGGGCAGGGATTCCAGCGTGGTAGAAGGTGGAATCGCCAATGGTGGCCACAATGGGGGGAACTTCCCCTTTCATCCGGTAGGCGTGGTATAAGCCGGCGGCCTGGCTGATGGCCGCTCCCATGCAAAGGACAGTGTCTACCGCCCCCAAGTTCAGCCCCAAGGTATAACAACCGATGTCGCTGGGGTAGATTCCCTGGGGCAGGGCTTGGCGGATGGCGTAAAATGCAGCCCGGTGCGGGCATCCGGGGCAAAGCGTAGGGCGTCTGGCCTTACCAGGGATAGGGGCCTTTTTTTCTTCGGGAATCTGAGCGAAATTGCTGATGCTCTGAACCAGGACATCCGGGATGAGTTCTCCCTGAGGGGGGATCGAACCATCGAGCCTTCCTTTGATGCGGCCGCGCATGGCTAATTGCAGCTCAATCACGGGGGAGGTTTCTTCGATCACGAGGATCTTTTCAAAAGGAACGAGTTCATCAAGAATAGTCTGAACTTGCAAAGGGTAGGGCATCTTCACCTGATAAAGAGCAATTTGATCCTCCAGATTCAGTTCTTTAAGAGTGTCATAAGTATGGGCGAGCGCAACTCCGGAAGAGATGATGCATTGGCGGGCATTGCTGCTTCCCAGTATCCGCTGATAAGAATCTTCTCCGAATTTGGCGGCGATGGCTTCGATCTTTTGGTTCAACTGATGATGTAGGGTATAACGGTATCTCGGCGTGGCTGCCCAGCGCTGGGGGTCTTTGGAAAAGCCGGAAGCCAACGAGGGAGCGGGAATTGCTTCCAGAGCCATCCCTTGCCTGGAATGACAAATCCGGGTGGTAGGTCTGAGCATAACCGGGATCTCGAACTCCTCGGATATTTGATAGGCAACCCGGATCATCTCTTTGGCTTCCTGGGGGGTGGAAGGATCCAGGACAGGAATCTTGGCCATCATGGCCATCATCCGGCTGTCCTGCTCGGTCTGGGAGCTATGGGGGCCTGGATCATCGGCCGAGATAACCAAAAAGCCCCCCTTAACTCCGGTGTAAGCCGAACTCATGAGAGGATCACAGGCCACGTTCAGGCCGACCTGTTTCATGCTTACCGCCGCGCGACCTCCGGCATAGCTGACGGATAGAGCCGTCTCGTAAGCCACCTTTTCATTGATGGACCATTCCCCTATAGCCGGAGTCTTTTCAGCCTTGGCCATCTGCAGGAAAGAAGAGAGAATTTCCGAAGCCGGGGTTCCGGGGTAGGAGGCGGCGAAGGAGCAGCCGTTCTCCAGCAGCCCGCGGGCGATAGCCTCATTACCCAGAAGAATCTTTTTCAATTTCTTCTCCCCAGATTTTTTAGCCACAGAGGTCGCAGCGCGGCAGAGCCGCAAACAAAAACCATTAGCCACAGAGGGCACAGAGCTCACAGAGCTATCATCAAATCTTTAGAACAAAAAACAACTTAGAACAGGGATGAACGCAAATAAACCCAGATAAAATTCTTTATAAATAATCTTAACAAAATTTTCAGAATTTGAACGTTAGTAGTACAGAGAACACAG
>JAURYC010000041.1 GCA_030654105.1 Deltaproteobacteria bacterium | reverse complement strand
CCGCAATCGTACTGAACAAGACAACGCGCTTCACACCTGCATTTTTCGCGGCGGTAGGCTGTAGTAATTTCTTGATAAATACTATCCCCATCAGCGGACAGCAACGCGCATGACTTTATCCATTGCCCGAACCACATCTTCCATATCATCCACCGACAGCGTTGGATGCACCATGAACATCAGGCTGGTTTCGCCCAGTTCCTGGGCCACCGGCAGACGTTCGGCCGGTCGTAAACCATTTCCTTCAAACGCCTTTTCCAGATAGATTTCACTGCAACTTCCCGATCCGCACCAAACTTTTCGGGAGTGATCAAAATCACCGTGAGCCAGCAGTTTGAGCGTCCATAAGAGGCCTCAGGCATAAACTCGATGCCGGGAAGATCGTTGAGCGCCTTCCGAATAAACGCCGGCTGACGAAAGAATATCAGGGAGTCGATTGGGAGCTGAATCGAAAGGGCTCAGACTTCTCTTTCATCCTGAAGTACCCGTAGATAGAGTTCATCCTTTATACGAAAGCCCGCCATGTCGCGTAACGCATCCAGGTAAGGCTTAACGGCGCTAATGAGCCCCTTCCGTCTAGCTTCAATAAGGACGCCGATCAGCCCAAGGCAGCGCAACCCGAGATGATGAGCAGTTTCTCGTCCGAGGCGTTCGTCCATTAGAAGAAGTTCAGCTTTTATCTCCGAGGACAGGGCAATGGCTTCAGCTTCTCCCGCATCCAGCTCCTGCTGTAAGGCATGCACAAGCTGGCTGTTGGTGGTGGCGTGCTTCTTGATCCAGGCGGCCACCTTAACTTCACCCGACCCAGGTTGCCCGGCCCCCTTGATGACCACCTCTTGCCACACCGCTTCGGGAATGACAAGCTCGCCATACAGCTCATGCAGCAGGTTGAGTTTGCCAATACGGGCCAGGTTGATCAGCGCGGAGGCATTACTTACGACTTTCATAGCCGGCCGAGTTCCTTAAGGGTTGCCAGGTCTTCTTCGTAGTCTTCGAGGTCATAATGGATGGGAACGCCTCTGCCTCCCAGCAATTGTTGGAAGTCCCAGACGGTCATATCCGCCATCTCCCGGGCCTTGCCGAAAGACAGCTTGCCTTGCTGGAACAAGTGGATGGCAAGTTCGCGCTTCAATTCCTGGGGCGTCATGCGGGTAGCATGGATAATTTCACGCGGTATCTCAATAGAAATCGTGGCAGTCATTTTTTACCTCCATTCATACTTATAGGTCATTTTACATCATATCGTTGCCCCTGTCCAACGCCCCCGGAGGAACTATGCTTGCAGAGTAAGAATTCTTGCCCGCGAGGTGGAACCAAAAAGTTTGGTCAATACTGCTTCTGCTTTGTCTTTATTCTTCAGGGAACCCACAAAAGGAGGAGATATGAAGTGACTGAAAAATTCAGTCAGGAAGGTTAACCTAATTTCGTTTTTGATGGTTTGTGGCAGTTTCTTATGATGGTAACACCTCGCCTGAGATCCTCCTCGGTCATCTGGGTTCCGGAAGGAAGGCATAATCCTCGTTCAAATAGATCTTCGCTGATATAGAAAAAGTTGACTTAAAAAGTAAGTCAGGAAGTATCCTAACCTCAAAAAATTAATTCCTTCAATCTTTACAACTCACCCATTCTTCGCATTTCCTGAACTACCTCTCTCCAGCCCGCCGACAAATCATACTTTGGTATAAATCCGAGTTCCTTTTGAATGCGCTGGCTGTCCACTGCCACATCTTCCGTATATTTGTCGACTGTAGCACGTGTGATTGGGGAGTGGCAGCCAAATAGTCTTGCTCCATCTTCCAGCATGCCCGCCGCAAAGCGTATAGGGGCAACCGGCAAAGAAAAGCGCGGCGGCTTACGACCCAGGGCAGAGCAAATGGATTCAATAATTTCGTTCAAGGTATGAAACTCACCATCCGTTACGTTGAAGACCCGGCCTGCCGCAGCGGGATGAGAAACAGCCAGCACGGCCGCACGGCCAACATCCTGATCATAGACCAGCGTACGTCGATTGAGACCATTTCCGACAGGGATAAAGCGACTGCGTGCCAAGGCACGCGTTAGCCTCTCGTAGTTTCCCTTGATGCGGGAACCATAAACCGCCCCCAAACGCAACACAGGACCGATCGGTTGACCATCCGCTCATTTAGCGAGATCTTTGCACAAGTACCCCTTAAATTCACCCGCATACCTTTTTGGTGTTGACTGGTTAAAAAATAATGGCATCAAAAATGTTTATTATAATTTTTCGCCAATAGCTTACTAAAATATCAGATAACTATACGATTTCGCTTGACTATAATGATATTTCATGTCATATTCCCTTCAGCACTTTAATAAATTTCATGGAGGGAATATGGGATATAAAACCCTGGACCAAAACATCAGCTTCGCCGAAGTCGCCCTTGCCAGCTCCATGGAAAATAACCGCAGTCTGAAAATGATGGAAAAAGTTAATCAAATCATTGACTGGTCCCATATCGAAACCTTATTGATGGGACATTATCAGGCGGGAACCAGTAAAGAAGGCGCTGATGCTTACCCCCCTTTAATGCTGCTAAAAGGATTATTACTGCAAAAGTGGTTTCGCATCCCCTCTGATCCCGAGTTAGAAAATCAGATTAATGACCGCGTCTTTTTCAAAAAGTTCTTAGGACTTCCTTGATTAAGGTGGACCCCTTTGTCAAGACAAAAAATTAGGTTATTTATGTTACACTTTGGGGTCTTAAATTCCGTTTAAATTGTCAAAGAAATAAACCCAAAATCTTTCGTTAGAGTAAAACTGCTCTTTGAAAATAGACTTCTGCCGGAGTTTGATAATTCAAAGATTGATGCAGCCTCTCTTGGTTGTAAAGAGTAAAATATTGGCCAATCCCTTCTTTGGCATCCGGAACGGTCCGATAATCTTTCAAGTAGACGTCTTCGTACTTTAGGGATCGCCACAACCGCTCCGTGAAAATATTATCAAAGACCCGCCCCCGGCCATCCATGCTGATCTGAATCTGCTGCTCCTTCAGTTTCTGGATGAAAATTTTACTGGTAAACTGAGATCCCTGGTCGGTATTAAAAATCTCCGGGCAACCAATCTGAAAAGCTCTCTCCAAAGCCAGAAGACAAAAATCCACTTCCAAACTCGTCGAAAGCTCCCAGGAGACTACATAACGGCTAACCCAGTCCATAATGGCCACCAGATACAAAAACCCCCGGCAAAGCCGAATATACGTTATGTCCGCCGCCCAAACCTGATTCACTCGATGAAGGCTCACCTCCCGCAAAAGATACGGATAAATCTCATGCTCCGGATGCGCCTGGCTCAAGCGGGGCCGAGGGTAAATCGCTTCCAACCCCATCTTCCGCATCAACCCTTGAACCCGTTTCCGATTTACCCGATGACCTCCCCTTCGTAAAAAAGCGGTCATCTTTCGGGAACCATAAAAAGGCGTCCGGGTATATTGCTCATCAATCCGCTGCATCAACAGCAGATCATAGGGATCAATCACCGGCTGATAATAAATACTCGATCGGGAGATCCCCAAGAGCTCGGCCTGGTGGCGAATCGAAATCTCAATATTCTCTTTGTCAATGAGCAGAAGCTTCTCTTTATGGGAGAAGGCCAGATTTTTTTTTGAGCCAGTCCAGGTCCACTTTCAACTGACCGATCTGACGGTAAAGCTCCTGGATCAACTCCTCCTGATCCAGTTCTTTCTTCTTCCTCCGATCCGCAAAAACTTCCACTAACCCTTTTTTCGCTGCGGCTTTCCAACTCCGGATCTGAGTGGGATGAACCTGAAATTCACTGGCTAACTCAGCTGAGGTCTTAATCTCCTTCAAGGCCTCTAAAGCCACTCTCGCTTTAAACGACGGCGGATGCTGCTTCTTCAAATTCTCCACTTGGGCCTCCTCTTTTTCTCTCCCAAGTGTAACATATCACCCTGTCCAAATTTCGGGGTCCATTATAGATCAACCCTCTCCAGACCATTCTACTTTTTGCCGGTTTAGAAGCAGGTTGTCGAAGAAGGCCATGATCAAAATCAATAGTGAATTTCTCCTCCAGTTTTCCCAGAAAGGTTTAACCATCCATGAAGGGATCGCCGTTGATGCCCGATTAGTCCTATCTGCCAGCCATCCTCTCCGCAATGAGGAGAGGAAGAAACTCAAAGAAAAGCAAGAGACACCAGAGGGCAAGCTGGACAAGAATGGGAAGCCTTTGAAGTTCTCCAGGGATGTAGAATCGGACTGGACCATCAAGAACGATAAACCCCACTATGGTTTAAAGGAGCATGCCTCGGTCGATATCAACCATGGCTTTTTATTGGCCACCGAAATCACGCCGGCCTCTCATCATGATTCTCTTTATCTTCCTTACTGTACGGCTGCCAGTTGTCACACGGAGCAACCCATCGGGAAAGTTTATGCGGATAAAGGGTACTTTGGAGAACCGAATCGTTCCTTTCTTTGTTTGAACCATATCGAGGACGGCATCATGCGCAAGGATACCACGACGGCCAAGATTACCCATTTTGAGAAAGAGCGCAACAAGCAGATTTCGAAGAAGCGTTATATTGTTGAGCAGTATTTTGGTTTGAGTCATTTGTATCATGGGGCTTTCCGGGCCAGGTTTCCCAGGATCATTACCAATGTGATCGATGTCATGTTTCGTCAGATGGCCTTTAATCTTTTTAGGGGATCAAAAATTCTGGTAACCGCATAAACCGAGGGAGATGTATGCCCAAAGATAGAAAATGGGCAAGATCCTCGATAGCGAGTAACGATTGTAAACTGAAATTACTTTGGTAATAGGGTTATTGACCCTTGATGGATATCCGTCATAGAAAATGAATCCCTAATTTTTATTGAAAATTGGGGAACAAAGAACACTTTTAACGTTTCAGTAAAAATTCAAAGCTCTCAATTCATAAGATTGCCATGGCGTTGCGCGCCTCGCAATGACAGGGAGGACAGAAATTCAAAGCTCTCCCTGTTTCTTTTTTCGCTTGACAGGGGAGGGGAGAGTTGCTATACTCCGATAAAAAAGTAAAGAGGTAAAACAATGCGCATCAGCAGCAAGCGGCAAATCGCCATTCCTAAACACGTCATGACAGCACTGAACCTGCAACCTGGCGACGAAATCGACATCAGAATCGAAGATGGGACTGCCCGTCTATTACCCATCACGACAATCAAGGTGCCTCGGGATCAGGCCTGGTTCTGGACAAAAGAATGGCAGGAAAAGGAGAGGGAGGCTGACGACGACATCGCCGCCGGAAACTTCCGTGATTTTGAAAGTTTGGATGCCCTCATGAAGGACCTGCACAGTGATCATTAGACGGACCAACGCCTTCCTCAGGGATTACCGGACACTGCCCGTCGCGATCCGAGAACGTGTCGATAAACAGTTATGCCTGCTTTTCGAGGATTTCCGCCATCCTTCCCTGAGGCTGAAGAAACTGAGAGGAACGGACAGATTCGAGATTCGCATCAGCAAAGGATACCGCCTGACCTTGCGGCTCGATCAGGGGGTCATGGAGCTGCGACGCGTCGGCACCCACGATATTCTTCGGGATGAAGGATAAAAAATGGCGGGGGAAAAATCGGGAGCTTTCCCCCCTTTCTCCTCAACCCCCGAAATCAATGGCTGACGTTTTCCGCGCGAGCGACCTTCAGAAACGTCAAAAACAATATCTTGAAGTCAAAGAAGAACGACATGTTTTTCAGATAATATTCATCGAATTCCACCTTGACCGGAATCGGAATATCGTCGCGGCCATTGATCTGCGCCCA
>JAURYC010000040.1 GCA_030654105.1 Deltaproteobacteria bacterium | reverse complement strand
GAGGTGGTGAGGTTCTTCTCCTGCGCGAATAGTCTGCCCCAGAGCGTGCGGTCATCGCCGTGGTTCTCGCGGACGTGGTGAACGGCTTCCAGCAACATGCCGCCGGTGCCGCAGGCGGGATCGTAAATGGACTCGCTTTCCCTCGGATCTAGGATGTTCACCATCAGCCGCACGACCGAGCGTGGGGTGTAAAACTCGCCTGCCTTCTTGTTGGTGGCATCGGCGAACTTCTTGATCAGGTATTCGTAGGATTGGCCGAGGATGTCCGCCTGCGCCGCCTGGTTGCCGAGCGCGATGCGCGAGAAATGCTCGATGAGGTCGCGGAGCAGCGAATCTGGCAGACGATCCTTGTTGGACCACGCGGCATCGCCGAAGATACCGTAAAGCGTTTCCGGGTTAGCCCTCTCGATGCCGCGCATGGCCTTTTGCAGCGCCTGGCCGACGTTGGTCGTGACCACGCGCACATCGCTCCAGTGACACCCTTTCGGAATCTGAAAGCGGTAGTTTTGCGGGAACTGGGCGTATTCCTCGTCGCCACCTGATTCTGCCAGCGCCGCCGCGTATTCTTCGTCATACACATCCGAGATGCGCTTGAAGAAGAGCAACGGGAAAACGTAGCTCTTGAAGTCAGCGGCATCCACCGGGCCGCGCAGGATATTTGCGGCTTCCCAGAGGTGGGATTCGAGCAGGCTAAGGGTGGTGGAATCGTTGGTCATGCTTGTCTCATTCTTGTCACGTCACTTGGCTTACGTTGATGACACGCCCTTTTCTTCCGACGCATAATCAGGATAGAGAGGTACCTCACAGCACCTCTCCTCCTACACCACCGCGGGTCAGGGGTGAAATCTTTATTCTTGACAATCCGGTCTCTACCCACGAGTCCCGTGGCAAACCGCTCTAATTTCCTTCATTAAGTTCATAGAAACAGGGCTATTTGAATATTGAGCCAAATTCCTGGATAGATCCTTACGAACCATTTCTTTGAGCTTTTCCGGCTCCAAGACAAGGGTCTCTGGGCCAAAACTCAAAATCCAGCGCTTGATTTCATCCAGGCCGGCAACTCGGAAGGTAATCTCCAGGCTACCGTCGGGTAGCTTGGTAATCTTCTGGCTCTCGCGCCAGATCTTCTCCCCTACCCGCCGGGCCCAGCCGGGAGAGATCCTGACCTTTGCCGTGTAAAGCTCATCGTGCATCACCTTGAAGCTGTGGCGCATGAAATCATCCAGGTGAAAATTCTTGCGCAGGGTGAAGCGCTCATCGGTAAGGTTGAGCATCTTGATCCGGTCCAGGACGAACATTCTCACTACGTAAAAAACCTCCTTTCACCGCAAAAATAAAACCCCACCTCTTCCTCAGAAATGGGGTTTAATTAAATTTCCAAACCATACAACCTCCTGGCTACCCACTTGGGTGTCGGTTAAGGGTTGCTGGATAAGGATTCAAACACAGGCTCGCAGGTTCGAATGGGATAGTATAAAATTAGGAGAGAAAAGTCAAGGTCATTGCGATAGGGAATGCTGAAAGGGGATTGACGTTTGTCCTATTTTCCCTTACGATTTCTTTCCGAGTGTTCAGCGAGATTCTGGATGAAAGAGAAAGGATTTGTTTATGATCACCATAAATCAGGACCGGCTGGTAAAGCAATTTATGGATTTCGTGCAGATTGATTCCCCCTCCTTCGAAGAGGCGCCCTTTGTGCTGGCCCTCGGAAAAGAGCTGAAAGCGCTGGGCCTTGCGGTGGAAAATGACCGGACCGGCCAGAATGGGGCTGGAAATTTATTTTCAGTCCTTCCGGGGACGGACCGGGGCCTTCCCCCCATTCTCCTTTGCATGCATACGGACACGGTCGAACCCGGCCGGGGAATCAAGCCGCGGCTCGAAGACGGCCAGATCCGCAGCGCCGGAACCACCATTCTGGGAGCGGATAATAAATCAGCCGTGGCCGCGACATTGGAGGCCATCCGCTGGCTGCAAGCTTCTCGCCCGGCCCACGGTGATCTGGAAATTCTCTTTACCTGGGGGGAGGAGCGGGGTCATCAAGGAGCCAGAGTTTTTGATGTTTCCCGGTTACATGCCCGGATCGGTTTCGTCCCTGATGGAGGAGGTCCCCTCGGCACCATTATCACCCAGGCCCCTTACTATGATTCTGTCCGGGCGACTTTCCTGGGCAAGGCGGCCCATGCTGGTCTTACCCCGGAGAAAGGCATCAGTGCCCTGGTAATGGCCTCCAAGGCTATTACCCGCATGAACTTGGGACGCATTGATGAAGAGACCACGGCCAACCTGGGAAAAATTTCCGGTGGATCTGGGCGCAATACCATACCCGAACGGGTTGAAGTAGAGGGAGAAGCAAGGAGCCTCGACTTTCGTAAATTAGAAAAGCAGGTCAATCAGATGCGCATGGCCATGGAAGAGGCGGCCCGCGAATGGGGAGGACAGGTCCAGGTGGAGATTAAGCGTGAGTATTCCGGTTTTCATATCGGGAATAATGATGCCTCCGTCAGAATCGCCCAGAGGTCTTCCCGGGCAGTCGGTTTAACCCCCACCATCACCAGCACCAATGGGGGGAGCGACGGCAACGATCTCAACGCCCAGGGGATTCAAACCGTAGTCCTGGGAATGGGGGGACGGGATTATCACAGCACCCAAGAATCGATTTCTGTGTCTGAACTGGTGAAACTTACTGAATTGATTACTGCTCTGGTGGTGGAATCTGGACGCAATAGATAAGGAATCGTTGCGAGTTTCGGGTTGCGGGTTTAAATTTAATAGGACGCAGATTTACGCAGATAACCGCAGATACAAAAAAGACGCTATGCGCATAGCGTTAATCGCTAAGCGACTTTCTGTGTACATCCGTGTCCAAAAAGGAATTTCCTATACAATCAAGTTAAAAAAAACGCCGAAGCTGAAAACCTGCAACTTGAAACCTGAAACTAAAACTTTTGACCACTGGCCCCCCATATTTCAAAGATTTTTCCCTTGAACCCTTTTTACTGGGGCTGACAGGCCCCGTATAGGTGGCACATAGCGAAGTGGTGAGGCTCCACTTCAGCCCAAATGGGTTCAACCTTGGGGCAGATGTTCATGACCTGCGGGCAGCGCGGGTGGAACCTACAACCGGAGGGAGGTTTGATCGGACTGGGTACATCTCCTTTCAGGATGATCCGTTTCTTTTTCTTGTCCGGATCCAAAACCGGCACGGCGGACATAAGCGCCTGGGTGTAAGGATGAAGCGGCTTAGCCAGCAGTTTTTTATTTGAGGCCAGCTCGATGACTTTGCCCAAATACATGACGGCAATCCGGTTGCTCACGTGGTTCACCACGCTCAGGTCGTGGGCGATCAGGATATAAGAAAGCTGGAACTCCTTCTTCAGGTCGCTCAGGAGATTGATCACCTGGGCCTGGATGGACACGTCTAAGGCGCTCACCGGCTCGTCGCAGATGATCAGTTTGGGCTTCAGGATCAGGGCCCGGGCAATGCCGATGCGCTGGCGCTGTCCTCCGGAAAATTCGTGAGGGAAACATCTCATCTTCTCCCGGTGAATTCCGACTTTATCCAGCATCTCCGCAACCCGGCCGGGCACCTCATTTCCGGTGGCCAGGCCATGCGTTTTCAAAGCATCGCCGACGATATGCTCCACGGTCATGCGGGGGTTCAGGGAGGAGTATGGGTCCTGAAAGATGATCTGCATCTCGGCCCGAAGCTTTTTCCACTGAACAGGTTTTAACTGGGTGATGTCCTGGCCTTCAAAGAAGATCTTTCCCGCCGTTGGCTCAATCAAATGGAGGATGGTCCGCCCGAGGGTTGATTTCCCGCATCCCGACTCGCCCACCAAGCCCAGAGTCTCCCCCCTCTGGAGTTCGAAACTCACCCCATCCACCGCGTAAACCCTTTCCCGGGGACCGAACAGGGTGGTCCGCTTCAGCAAAAAATATTTCTTCAGGTCGCGAACGCTTAAAAGGGCGCCGTTGTTCATCATGATTTCTTTACCGCTCGTTCGCAGGCCACCCAGTGGCTGGGTTCCATTTCCACTAAATTAGGGCACCGCAATTTGCAGGCTTCCGCTGCTTCCGCGCAGCGGGGATGAAAATCGCATCCCGGGGGCAGCGCATAAAGGCTGGGAACAATACCGGGAATTTCCTGGAGTCGGGTTTGCTCTCCTCCTAAGTGGGGAACGGAAGCTAAAAGCTGCCGGGTGTAGGGATGCATGGGTTTATGAAAGATGGAATGCACGTCCGCGGACTCAACGATCTTTCCGCAGTACATGACGATCACCCGGTTCGCCACCTCGGCAATGACTCCTAAGTTGTGGGTGATCATCATGATGCTCATGTTGATCTTGGCTTGCAGGTCAAGCATCAGCTCCAGGATCTGAGCCTGCACGGTCACATCGAGAGCCGTGGTCGGCTCGTCCGCAATGAGCAGGGCCGGGTTGCAGCTGAGGGCCATGGCGATCATGACCCGCTGGCGCATGCCGCCGCTGAGCTGATGGGGATACTCCCGGACCCGCCGGCGGGGATCGGAAATCCCCACCAGGTCGAGCATCTCCACGGCTTTCTCCTCTGCTTGATGAGCATTCAACCCCTGATGAAGCTGGATGGCTTCCTGGATCTGATTGCCGATGGTGAAGACCGGGTTGAGAGAGGTCATGGGCTCCTGGAAGATCATGGAGATGCGGTTTCCCCGTACCTGCCGGATCCGGTCCGAGTTGAGGCGCAGGAGGTCCATTCCTTCAAACTCGGTCCGGCCCCCCACCAGCTCCCCGGGCGGCATGGGGATGAGTTGAAGCAGGGCCATGGCCGTAACGCTCTTGCCGCACCCGGATTCACCCACGACCCCGAGGGTTTCCCCCTGATCAATATGAAAACTGACTCCGTCCACGGCCCGGACCGTTCCGGCCAGGATGTGGAAATAAATCTTCAGATCTTCGATGGTCAGCAGCCGGCCCATGTCAGACTTGCTCCCTGGACCTTGGCTCGAGGGCGTCGCGGAGCCAGTCCGCGAAGATGTTGATGCAGGCCACCAGCAGCATCAGGGCCAGGCCGGGGAATATGGAGGCCCACCAGCTGCCTGAAAAGAGAACCTGGTAGCCGCGGGCAATCGCCAGACCGATCGAAGGTGTGGTGACGGGCACTCCTAAACCGAGAAAGCTCAAGGTCGCTTCCAGCATGATCACCCGCGGTACCTGAACGGAAGAGAGGATGAGGACGGGGGTGATGGCATTGATCAGGAGGTATTTGACCATGATGGTCCAGGGCCCGAAGCCCAGGGCATGGGCTGATTCCACGTACTCCTTCTCCCGGATGGAGAGAACCGTCCCCCGGACCGTGCGGGCGTATTCGGCCCAGCCGGTGATGGCCAAAACAATGATCATCTTCCCCAGTCCCTGTCCGAAGATGACCATGAAGCACAGGGCGATCATGATCAGGGGCAAGGATAGCTGGACATCCACGGCCCGCATGATGATGGTCTCCCAGAAGCCCCGCTTATAACCGGCGGTCAGCCCCAGGGTCAGGCCCATCACGAGGGAAATTCCCACACTGATAAACCCGACCAGGAGCGAGATGCGCAAGCCATAGATGATGTTGGACAGGACATCCCGCCCCAGGCGGTCGGTGCCCAGGTAGTATGGGCTCATGCCCCTCTCGTCCCAGATCGGCGGTTTGAGACGGGCTCGTAAGGTTTGCTCAAGGGGATCCACAGGGGCAACCCAGTAGGCAAAGATCGCGCAGGCCAGCAGGAAGAAGAGCATCCCCAGAGCTCCCAGGACCAATTTATTACTCAAGAAAGAGTGCAGGAGCTGGCGTTCCGCAGGAATATACTCGAAACCCCAAAACCGGGCTTTGGGCGGGGCGTAGTAAGCCTCGGTAAGATGATTCATTGTTCTGGGGGCGGTCTCCGCGCTCATTTCTCGTGCCGAATCCTCGGGTCCAGCCAGACATAGATGATGTCTACGGCCAGGTTGACCGTAAGGAAAATCGTTGAGGTGACTAAGGCCCAGGCGATGATGACCGGGAAGTCCATCACCCCAATGGCTTCCAGAAACAACCGGCCCATGCCGGGCCAGGCAAAAACTTTCTCCGTGACAATGGCCCCGGCCAG
>JAURYC010000039.1 GCA_030654105.1 Deltaproteobacteria bacterium | reverse complement strand
GGGCAATAAAGTTTATCTATCTCCGGACCGGAGATCCCTGGCCCTCAATGTACAACGGGGACCGGTTCTTCAGCGCCGCATGACTCACAAATTAATTTTGCCATTTTGCTCACCTCCTTTCCAGGTTGAATAGTGGGCTCGGTGATCTGATTCATTAGCTCCAAGGCTCCCAACGGGAAACAACCTGGCCCAATCTTGCATCGACCCGCTGTCTTTTGACAGCTGACCTCTTCGGCCAATTTCAAACCTTCAGCCGCCTTTAAAAAGGTTTCAACACAAATGAGTATCTTTTCTTTTTCCATTTTTGGAATCGAGGACTTCTCTAAGTCCATTCTTAGTTTCTTCAGTCCTTTGATGACTTTCGTTTGAGCCCCTGATAGGCCTATACAATTTCGACAGATATCCTCAGCAAAGGCGCCAAGAGTGGCCAGAACCACATCATAGCCCCTTAATTGATTTTTAAAATACATGGACATTTTCCCACCCTTCACTCATCCATTTGATGGTAATGCTGGCTCAGTGATAAGTTTCAGAAGTTCAAGTGAGGCATTGGCAAAGCATCCAGAGCCAATAGTGCAATTGCCCACGGTTTTCTGGCAGGGTTGACTCGTATCTTGGGGAAGGCCTTGGAGAGCTTCCTCAAATTCATCTAATTCCCTCTGGAGTTTTTCCTTTTTCATCTCGGGGAGAGATGATTTATCCAGGGAGGCCTTTAGATTTTTCAGTCTTTTGCTGGCCGAGATCACAGCAGCCGGCAAACTACACCCATCATGACAGATATCTCGGTCGAGGGCCTTAAACGCCGCCAATACTCCCCTATAACCTCTCAATTGATTGGCAAAGTATAATTCCTCTTCTGTCAGGGGCCCCTCCCTCACGGGCAAGGGCGGCTTTGGTTTTTCCTCTTCCACCCTTTTCTCCCTTAAGGCTTCTTCAGGTCTCTCCAGCACCTCTATACAGAGCCTGGCAATCTCAGCCAACTCTTCTGTAACCTTCAGGAGGCGCTTCGTCAAAGATAGAATTCTCTTATCTCCTTTCATCGGTTCACCACCCGTCTTCCCTAAGGGTTCTTCAATTTTCTTTAAAAATCCTTCATCAATTTCCCAACTCTCAATTTCCTCCGGATGCTCGACTCTCCAGGTGAGGCGGCAAGAAAGCCCGGTTTCGGCAAAAGACCCTGGATCGTAGAGAATAAAATCTTGAAAAGGGGTCGGGTCCTCCTGATAGCAGGACCAAACTGCCTTCGCAATGTTTTCTGGATTTATCTCATCTGTCAGATCCACCAAGATCGTCTGCTCTCTAAATCTTTTAATAGCCTCCAGAGGGATATTGAAAAGGTAGGGGGTCTTCGCTTGGGAGCCGACGATGATCCTCTTGTCATTGATTCCTTCTTTTATCAGGGCTTTAAGCGCAGTACCTGTATTATGGCCGTTCACCTCCCTGCCACAAAGAACAAGATACCGAATGTTGGGATTGCCAACAACATTGCAAACGATCTTCTCGATGCCGATGTTTTCGGTCTGTAAGGTCCCGGACAAAGCCGCTCCCGTCTCTATCGCCACTCTAACCAACTTTTCGATTTCCAGAGGAATGCTCTGGACTTCAGGGGGTAGCGTGCCGTAGGGAGCGTTTAGGAGAACCACCACGGCCACGGGAGAATAATCATTCCCCCGCAAAAAGCATCCCGCTTCTGTGGGGTAATCGGCAACAGGACTTACTTTTAGCATCTTGAAATTCTTATTTGTAACTTTTTACAGCATTATATCAAAAATGAGGAAAGGTCAAGGCATCTATTTTAGGCCGCTAACGGGCTTTCTAACCACCAAGAAGGTTTTTCTTGGTTACCGGAGAGGAAAAGGGTTTTTCTTATAAAAAGAAATGTCGCCTTTTTACACAGAAAGCGACAGCGATTAAAAATCATGTATCATTCCGGCCGGAATCTCCCGCCCCATGGATTACCGAGTGAACTCTACACCTCTTGCAAAGGCCTGTCAATTATTGATTTCAGGAAGTAGTCCACATTCAAGCTATCGTGCCAATCTCTGCACTTTGCCAAAATTTCCGATATAAAAAATATATCCAAACCCTTAATGATTATGGATGGAAACCTACACCCTTTGACAGAATATGTCAATCATTTAGTACAGGAAGGAGGCCTTGATTTTCCAGGACATTTCCGCCCCCTGCCGAATTTAACGCAAACCCCTACAAAGTCCGAATCGGCGATTCCGTTGCAACATGTTGACTTGTGATTGAAAGAGAGGTAGCGAACGGAATCGAAAATCATCTAAGACTATTCGAAGGGAAATGCCTTTCCTTTTTCTCTCCCGATCGCCTGCACCAGCGCTATCGGATCCGGGAATATAACTGAAAGATCGTCTTTTTCCTTGTGGACAATTGAAATGGATTCCGTAGGACAGGTTGATATACATAGCCCGCAGCCGATACATCTTGCTTTCTCAATCTTGGCGCTCCCATCTTGAACCCTGATTGCATTCACTTGGCAGCGATCCACGCAGCTTTCACAGCCTGTACATGTCTCAGGGTCTACTTTGGCATAATAATTTGATTTTGTCATTGCTGTCGGGATATTGTACTTGTTGACGGCCTGCAATACGCCACAGCAGCAGCCGCAGCAATTGCAGATAAAAAGCTTCGCCCCTTTCTGATTCGAAGAACAATGGACGAGCCCCTGTTCTTCCGCCTTGAGAACAATCCCCCTTGCTTCTTCCCGGTTGACTTCCCGGCCGAGACCGTTCTCGATATAATAATCCGCTGCGGGACCAAAAGTCATGCAGGCCTCCATGAGCTTATCGCACCCCTCCCCCATAAGCTTTCGTTCTTTCCGGCAGATGCAATCTGCCACCGCAAACTTCGTATGGACATTGAGAATCTCCGAAACCTTTTCATAAGGCTCGATCTCGGCGGCCCCGATGATCTCTTTTTCGACAGGGATGGTCCGCATGCCCGATATTTTGGTTTTTCTCCTTTCGGGAAGCATTCCTTCCTCAGCATACCTTTCTTTCAGTTTGGCAAATTCCTGGTCCAGGTTTTTCAGCTGGAATTCCCAGATTCCGACAATCCATGGAGCAAGACTGTATAGAATTTGCCCATCAGGGGTTCTGATCCGCATGATCAACCCTTTCTTAGACATCCCATACAATTGCTTTCCCATTTCCTCTGCATCACGAGATACCCTCGCGGCGATCTGTGAAGCGGGTTCTGCGGAAGGACGCAGTGCCAGCATGATCTCTCCCTCTTCCGGGGTGAAGAGGCGACGAAGGATTTCCAATTCGACTCCACTTACTGTCTTGGGGAATCCCTGGGGAAACATATCGAGTCTCTCCCGTACTTTTTCATAAATGTCACTCATAGTCCCCTCCTCATTCATAAAATTTGAGTCCGCTCCCCCTATTCCCCTAATAAGTGGCTACGATTTCAAGGGCATAGTATTAAGATTAGATGGAGAAGTTAATAGGGGAGATAGGGGCCAGGGAAGGTAGTCTTGGCTCCATGGGGGTGATCCGTTCCTCCTTTGCCCGATGAGACCCTTGAAAAATTATTTGGAAGCCTTACCCTTGGCCATGATTAAGCAGCCATGAGCCTAAATTTTCTGATGGGGTATCATTTGTTTTAGGAAAGGTGCGTCGCACCTAAAACCTAAACCCCCGCATGATGCAACTCAAGATTATGAATTGAAATATAATATGGACGGCCTAAATTTGAAAAACAACATTTCAGGAAGAAATAGCTAAGAGCCAAGGCTATCGCTTCCACCTCTTACTGTTCACTTGGATATTGTACGTGAAGTTGACAATTAGGGATTGAATGATTGGCCAAGTGCAGACTACCCCTCCTGTCTTGGCAACTCGTTCCATGTCGTTCCATGTACGATAACGCCAACACTTAGAAGGGTCTTCCCTGGAACAAGGACTCGTATGGGAATATAGAAGCGGCTTGGACCGCGTTAAAGCCTCTTCTTTATTGCTTCATAAACCTTTTTTCGGTGAATGATACCAAGTATCCAAACCGCTTCTTCCACGATTTTGAAGACCACCCGGTAATCCCCAACCCTCAGCTTCCAATAGCCGCGGAGTGTTTTTCGCAAGGGTTCACCATAAAGATGAGGTGCTGTCGTCAAGCGTTTTTCAATGGCATTCTTAATGCGGGTTCTCAGCCTTGCGTCAAGAAGGGGAATATCAATGGACTTCACATCAGAATGGTATCTAAGTTCGAACGGCACAATTACCAAACCTCATTATGCTTCAAGGTTTTTGTTTTTGTGAATGTCCGTTCCCTGTTCTCGGCAAAGGCGGAAAGTGCCATATCCTCCTCGATTTCCAGCGCCTCTCTCACGAGGTCGCGCACCTTTAACGAAAGGGAAACACCATCCCTATTGGCCAGCTTCTCGATGATATGGTAGAGGGGCTTTTCAAACACTACATTGATTCGAGGATTTTTTACCGGCATAAGTTTCACCTCCAATTCTAATGTAACACTTTTGATACACCACGTCAACCCCCGAAAAAAACTAGCCCACCTTCACTTTTTGATTTATTTAATATTTACAAGCCCATGGAGGCAGGAAGGTACTTCATTTGGCCAGCCCTTCGATCTTAGGGAACTCCTCTCCCCCGCTACGCTCTTGTAAATCTTCCCTGGCCTGTTGTACTATTTATTTAGGAAGATGAATTATATGAACCTTGCTTCTAAAACATTGGCGGGGCTAATAGAAAGGATCCTTTGATGCGGATCCTGGTCGTGGAAGATGAAAGAAAGGTGGCCAGCTTCATCCGGCAGGGCCTGGGAGAGGAAGGCTATGCGGTTGATGTCGCCTCGAACGGCGAGGAGGGCCTGGCGATGGCCCGGGATGGGGTGCATGACCTGATCATCCTCGACATCGGCCTGCCAAAGATGAACGGGCTCCAGGTCCTCCAGGAACTTCGCCGACGGAAGGTTACGACGCCGGTTCTGCTCCTCACGGTGCGGGCGACCATCGAGGACAAGGTTCTCGGTCTCGATGCGGGAGCGGATGACTATCTGACCAAGCCCTTTGCCTTCCAGGAGCTTGTCGCCAGGGTTCGGGCACTGCTGCGGCGGCGGACCGAAGGGGGTCCAGCCGTTCTTCAGTTTGCCGACCTGACCCTTGATCCTGCCCGGCACACTGCCTTCCGCGGAGGCCAGAAGATCGACCTCACCTCAAAGGAGTTTGCCCTCCTTGATTACTTCATGCGCAACCCCGGGCGCGTGCTGACCCGGACCATGATCATCGATCACGTCTGGGATTATGACTTCGACACCGGGACCAACGTCGTGGACGTTTACGTCAATTACCTCCGGAAGAAGATCGACTCAGACCGGGAACCAAAGCTGATCCACACCATCCGGGGGGTTGGCTACGTGATGAAAGCGGAGTAATCCATGCGGATCCGATCCATTCGGACGCGCCTCACCTTCTGGTACACCAGCCTCCTGGCCTTGACCTTCCTCCTCCTGGGCGGGGCGGCCTGTGGGCTTCTGGCCTACAATCTCTCCCATGACGTGGACACGGCGCTTTCGGGGGTTGCGCGGCTGATGGCTGAGCAGGCGCGCAGGAGCGGTGCAGCCTTCCTTCCTCCTGAGGTTGACGAGGCCTTCCGCCGTTTTTTCGGCTTCTCTCCCTGGGACCGCTACTTCGAAATGATTGAGCCGCCAGACCGTTCCGGCCCGGCCCCGCGCCCCGGCAAGCTGCCACTCAGCCCGAAGGCCCGGGAGAATGCCTCTGAAGGACTTTCTACCTTTGAGACCTTGGAAGGTCTGGCGCCTTATCCGGTCCGGGTCCTGACCATGCCGGTCATCGAGGCCGGTAGGGTTGTACGCTTAGTCCAGGTGGGAATGTCGCTCGAGGTTTCTTATAATACGCGCCGACGCTTCCTCCTGACTATGGCGGCTGTCTTCCCCATCGGCCTTTTACTGGCCGGCGGCGGCGGATGGCTGCTGGCCCGCCGGGCGCTCAGGCCGGTGGATCGGATGGCGGAGACGGCCCGGCGCATCAGCGCAGAGCAGCTTGCCGCACGCCTGGAGGACAGAGGTGCGAACGACGAGTTGAGTCGGCTGGCCCAAACCTTGAACGAGATGCTCGGACGCCTGGACACATCTTTTCGCCAGATCCGCCAGTTCAGTGCGGATGCTTCCCACGAACTGCAGACACCCCTTACGATCCTGAAGGGGGAGATCGAAGTTGCCCTGCGTATGCCGCGGACTCCGGAGGAGTATCAGCGCATTCTGAAGAGTGCCCTGGAAGAGATCGACCGGGTCGCCCGCCTGGTGGAAGGCCTCCTGCTTCTCGCCCGGGCCGACGCCGGCGTGCTCCGAATGGATCTTCAGCCGGTGGATCTGGCCCAGCTGGTCGAAGACGTTTACGGACAGGCAAAGGTCCTGGCTGACCGCCGTAAAATTACCCTTCTCCTTGGGGTGATGGAACCCCTCTCCATTCGAGGAGATTATGAGCGCCTCAGGCAGGTTCTGCTGAACCTGGTAGACAATGGGATCAAGTACACGCCCTCCGGCGGCCGGGTAACGCTCTCCCTTCAGCGCGACGGAGAATGGGCCTCTCTCCGGGTTACGGATACGGGGATCGGCCTATCCCCTGGAGACCAGGAGAAAATCTTTGAACGATTTTACCGCTCTGCCGAGGATCGCTCGCGGGGCGAAGGCGGCGCGGGACTCGGGCTCTGCATCGCCCGCTCCATTGCCGAGGCTCATGGCGGCAAGATCCAGGTCGAAAGTACTCCGGGTCTCGGGAGCACTTTTACGGTTCTCCTCCCCCTCCAATCCTGAGCGTAGTTTCTCCTTTCCTCACGGCTGACCCCACTTCCATCATTAGAAATTTCTAATCTTCGGTTAATCTTCTTTTAATGTTCCTCGTTTATATTTTTCTTAGAGCAGAGGCGAGAAGTTCCGGCAGGACGCCGGGAGCCTTGCCCAAATTTTAACCTTAAAGGAGGAACGAACATGTCCAACATCTTAAAACGTTTTTTAATCAACAAAAAAACTGCAGGGTTGACCCTGGCGGCTGTCGCCTTGGCTTTCACCCTAGTCGGGCTCGGGATGGCTTCGGCCTTCCACTGGACCGGCGCATCAGAGGCGAAAAACGCCATTAGCGGCGCCACGACATCCGCGTCAACACCAACCGTTCCTGGCTCCTTTGCCGATCTGGCCCAGAGATTGAGCCCTACGGTCGTCAATGTGAAGGTGACCAAGGTTGAAAAGGTGGGGAGTTTCCCCATGCCCCAGCTTCCAGAAGGCCCCTTCGGGGACTTCTTCAGACAGTTCCCCCATATGATCCCTCAGGGCCCTGAAAGCCGCCAGACTCAAGGTACTGGGTCCGGAGTTATCATCAGCGCGGATGGCTACATCCTGACCAACAACCACGTGGTGGAAGGCGCCAAAGAGGTAATGGTCACCGTGGGGGACGAAGAAGAGTATAAGGCGCAGGTCGTGGGGCGCGATCCGAAAACAGATCTGGCCGTGCTGAAGATCAAGCCCAAAGAAAACCTCCCGGTGGCAGCACTGGGTGACTCCAATGAGACCAATGTTGGAGACTGGGTTCTGGCCATCGGCAACCCCTTTGGATTGACCCATACCGTAACTTCCGGGATCGTGAGCGCCAAGGGCCGGGTCATCGGCGCCGGACCGTATGACAATTTCATCCAGACCGACGCCTCCATCAACCCGGGCAACTCAGGCGGCCCGCTCTTCAACATGAAAGGAGAGGTTGTCGGGATCAACACCGCCATCCTCCCCTACGGGCAGGGGATCGGCTTTGCCATCCCGGTCAACACGGCCAAGCCCTTGATTCCCCAGCTTGTGGCCAAGGGTGAGGTGACCCGGGGATACCTCGGGGTGAGCATCCAGCCGCTCACCTCTGAGCTGGCCAAGGCCTTGAAGGTGGAAGAGAGCAAGGGAGCTCTCGTGAGCGATGTGACCCCGGCCAGCCCTGCCGCGAAGGCCGGAATCCAGCGGGGTGACTTGATTGTTTCCTTCAATAAAAAGACGGTGGAAGATCCTCGCACCCTTTCCGCCATGGTCGCCGAGACCCCGGTGGGGCAGCAGGTTCCCGTGACGGTCCTTCGCGACGGCGTAAAGCAGCAGCTTTCTGTCGCAGTCGGCAAACTCCCTTCGGAGAGAGCTGAAGAAGAGCAATCCATTCAGCCGACCCAGGGAAAGTGGGGTCTCCAGCTTCAGGACTTGAGCCCTAAGATGGCCAGCCGGCTTGGTGTTAAGGCTGGTCAGGGCGTTGTGGTCGCGGGAGTTCAGAGCGGCACCCCAGCGGAGCGAGCAGGCGTCCACCAGGGAGATATCATTCTGGAAATGAACCGCCAGCCGGTGAACTCGGTCGCAGAAGCCCGGGAGGTGGTCACCAAGACCAGCGAAAAAGAACCTCTCTTGCTTCTGGTGAAACGGGACAGCGGTAGTTTCTTCATCACCCTGACCATGTAAGCAATAGCCTGAAGTAAGATCCCAACAGGGTGGGTGGATCCAAATCTATTTCGGATTGCGGATTGCAGATTGCAGAACTGCCCCCTCTCCAACTCTCCCCTCCTCTGAGGGGGAGGGAGAGGGTGGCGAAGAATCAATCAGCGAATTTGATTTTTGAATTTGGGGTATTCTCTCCGCGTTCTCTGCGTGCTCTGCGGTGAATCCCTTTATTTTGCTATCACCGTTTCCGGGAGTTTGCGGGTTAATATATCTACGGCTTCCTCGACCATCTCTTCCAGAACCTGGCGGGCCGGTTTAATCTCTTTGATGAGACCGGAGACCTGTCCAGCCAGACCCCCAACGAAATCGTCCTTTTTCCCCTCGATGAAACTGGCCAGGAGGGCCGAAGAGATTAAAACCTGGGTGGGGAAGGGAAGCGGCTCCAATCCGGAACCATTCCAGAGGTCGTGGAACTTGTTGTAGCTTGCCCGGAGCGTCTTGCCTGTGTAAGCCGTACTCACTCGCGTGTCTTCGTCAGTGGATTTCAGGATGCGCTGTTTGTTTATTTCCAGGGCACCACCTTCGGTTGTGGCCAGAAAGCGGGTTCCGACCCATACGCCCACGCAACCCATGGCCAGAGCCGCAGCCAGTCCCCGGCCGTCGCCAATACCTCCAGCAGCCAAAACGGGTACGGGGGCCGCCGCATCGATCGCCTGCGGCAAGAGAGCCATTGTCCCGATGCGTCCGGTATGCCCGCCGCCTTCATGGCCCTGAGCCACCAGAAGGTCGATGCCCGATTGAGCCATCCTTCTTGCGTTCTTGGTGTTCCCGGTAATAGCCAGCACTTTCATGCCGTGGGCATGAGCTTCTTCCACCATAAAACCTGGATTGCCCAGGCCGGCGCAAAAAAGAGGAACCTTCTCTTCGATACATACCTTGATGGCTTCCTGGGGGCGCATCGTGGTTGAGTTCATCTTCACCATTATTTCTACATCCGGGAGGTTCAGCTCTTCTTTTACCTTCTTGACCCAATCTTGATGTGATTTAGGCAGGGATTTCAGGATCGCGTTCAGAGGCAGCTCCTTGATCTCCTTCTGCCCCATGCCTCCACCCAGGTCAAGTTTTTGAGGCAGGAGAAGGTCTACCCCATAGGGTTTATCCGTCTTGGATTTGATTTCCCGAATGGCTTCCCTGAGCCCATCGATGGTAAAACCCGCGCCTCCGAGGACTCCCATTCCGCCTGCCTCAGAGACGGCCACTACCAGGCCCACAGGTGCCCCTGTGGTTTCCCCGATCAGCGTCGGCCCCATGCCGGCGCTCACGATAGGATATTCAATTCCCAGAATATCGCAAAGCTTGGTCCGTAATATTCTTTTGCCCATATCAACCTCCCTTGAAAATTATAAGTGACGAAAGTTGAAAAACAGTGTTGATTGTTAAACCGACCCTCGCTTCTTCTTTTCTTCTCCCTATCTCCCTGTCCCCCCATCTCCCCATCATTTTTTCCTTTTCTTTTCTTCCTCTGCCCGCAATACCTTGCGCAGAACCTTGCCGATCGCGGATTTGGGAAGGGAATCGCGGAACTCTACCATTTTGGGCACTTTATACGCAGCCAACTTTTCCTTACAGAAGTTGATGATTTCTTCTTCGGTTGCCTTCTCTCCGGATTTTAAAACGATAAACGCCTTCACGGTTTCCCCCCGGTACGGGTCTGGGATACCTACGGAAACGGCTTCTTGGACCTTGGGATGCTGGAAGAGAACCTCATCAATCTCCCGGGGGTAGACGTTGAATCCTCCGGCAATGATCATATCTTTCTTGCGGTCAACAATAAAGAAATATCCATCTTCATCCTGGACTGCAATATCTCCGGTATAGAGCCATCCGTCTTTGAGTTGTCCGGCCGTCTCCTGGGGATTATTCCAATAACCCTGCATGATCAACGGGCCTTTCATGATGATCTCTCCCGGCTGCCCCTGTGGGACATCCTCTTTGCCCTCCTGCAGATCCACGAGCCGTACATCATTGTCCGGGACGGGAATTCCGATGCTGCCCACCTTCTTGAGACCCAGGATGGGATTGGTAATTCCCAGGGAGGTTGACTCGGAGAGGCCATACCCTTCGCTGAAGAAAATGCCCATATCCCTGACCTGCTCGATCAGCTCTACCGGCATGGGCGCCGCTCCTGAGTTAAGCAAACCCAGCCTTTTAGCCAGGTCTAATTCCACGGCCTTAGGGTGGTTGATGACCGCGTTGATCATGGTGGGCACAGCGGGGAAAAAAGTAATTTCTTTGAAGTTGGCCAGAAGGTTCATGACCTCATCAATATTAAAGCGAGGGATCTGGATCTGAGTAGCGCAGCTAAACATGGCCCAGTTCATTACCACGATGTTGCCGTAGACGTGGAAGTAAGGTAAAACGGCGACCACGGAGCGCCTCTCGGGAGGAGTGTAATTGATGGTGGGATTCCCCCAAAGGGCGCATTGGAGAGTCGCCGCAACCACGTTCCTATGGGTGAGAACGGCTCCTTTGGGAACTCCTGTGGTTCCTCCGGTAAACTGAATCAGGGCTGGGTCTTCCGGGTTCACCTGGACCCGGGGGAACTTCGTGTTGGTGCAGCTCTCCAGGAGTGTGGAAAAATGATGCCACCCTTTTTCCAGATCCAGACTGGCCGCCGTGCTAACGCCCAACCCGATGATGTAATCGGTAACCTTGGTTACGATCACCCGGGGAATGGAAACTGCCTGGCATAAAATACGGATATTGGGCAGAACCATATCGAAGGTGATGAGCGTAGTCAGTCCGGTACTTCCGACAATTAACTTGAGCTCTTCGGCCGTATACATGGGATTGATATTTACGATAATGGCCCCCAGCGAAAGCACAGCATAATAAGAGATAAGGTATTGAGGGCAGTTGGGCAGATGAATTCCTACCCGATCTCCTTTTTGTACCCCCAGAGCACCCAGAGCATTCGCCATTCGGAGCACTTGTTGACGTAGCTCCCAGAAGGTCATCTCCGTTCCGAAAAAGTTCAGGGCTGCCTTGTCCGGGTAAGCATTGGCCGGGATCTGAATGAGTTCATGGACGGGTAAGCGGGGGTAGCGGATCGTGGTGGGCACGTTATAATCATAATGACGATGCCAGGGCTTAACCTCCATGTTTCTTTTCTCCTGATTATAATTTATTATTTATGGTTGGAATAAGTTGGGAAAGCATTTGCGTTATCATAGGGTTCAAGGGTTCCAGGGTTCATGGGTCCCAGGATTTTAAAAACATATCAATAAACCACTTGACCCCTTGAACCCTCGACTTCTTGACCCCCCCCTTTATTTTTAAAAGGGAATTTGATAAAGAGTATTACTAAATGCTACGCATAAAAGTCAAGAGAAATATTGAAGGTATTAATTTCTCCTTGACAAGTTTTTTGGCATTGGTTATTAGTGATTCGTTAAATTTATAAATCAGGGAAGACGGAGATTTCACCTTTGAAGATTAGAGATCTCGTCCAACGCACCAGGGTATCCAAGGAGACCGTTCATTATTATATCCGGGAAGGGCTCCTCCCCAAGCCCCGCAAGCGCGGAAGGAACATTGCGGAGTACAACGATAGCTATGTAGACCGCATCCGTCTCATCTCTACCGGAAGCTGTCCCGGGAAGAATACAAGCGAATCCTCTCGGTAATGGAAGAAGAATCTAAGGGTGCAGAGGAAGAAGAAAGGAATACGGAGGAGCAAGCTCCCCAAGGTTACGGAGGGCTATGAGAAACGTCATGTCCATGATTCAATCCAGAGATTAAAATCAAGCTATCGAAAAATTTTTATGAGCAAAACTGAATAAGAAAAGGAGGAGGCAGAGATGAGGACCAAACAGCAGTATATCGAAGGCCTGCAGAAGATGCGGCGGAACATTTACATGGATGGGCAGAAGATCGCCCGCACGGATGAGCTGCAGATGCCCACCATCGACACTATCGGGTTGACCTTTGATTACGCCGCCAAGCCCGAGCATCAGGATCTATGCACGGCCACTTCCCACCTGACTGGGGAGAAGATCAGCCGCTTCTGTCATATCCATCACAGCAAAGAGGATTTGCACAAGAAACAGGATATGACCCGGCTGCTTTGCCAGGCCGCCGGGGGATGTATTCAGCGGTGTATGGGGTGTGATGGGGCCAATGCCATCTATAACGTTTCTTACGAGGCGGACAAGCAGAACACCGGGGCCACGCAGTATCATGAGAATTTCAAAAAGTGGGTGGAGCGGTTCCAGAAGGAAGACTTGGTGGGTTGTTGTGCGCAGACGGATGTGAAGGGGGACCGGATGAAGCGGCCTTCGCAGCAGAAGGATCCCGATATGTATGTTCGTGTGGTGGAGCGGAAGAAGGATGGGATTGTGGTGCGGGGTTCGAAGGTGCATAATTCGGAGGCTTCTGTGGCCGATGAGATCCTGGTGGTTCCCACGCGTGCCCTTTTGCCGGAGGAGAAGGATTGGGCGGTGGCGTTTGCGGTTCCTGGAGATTGGGAAGGGGTAAAGCAAGTCGTGACGGTGCATAACCTGCGGGCCCGGGAGTATTTCAAGAGAGGTTTTGCTCCTGGGTCGACGGATTCGTATACGATTTTTGATGATGCGTTTATTCCGTGGGAGCGGGTGTTCCTTTGCGGGGAAACCATCCACGGGGGCACGTGTGCACTGCTCTTCGCCCTTTTTCACCGCCACAGCTATTCAGGTTGCAAGCCGGCGTTGGGAGACTTGATGCTGGGAACGGTGGCTTTGGCGGCGGAATACAATGGAATTGCTAAGGCGTCGCATGTGCGGGACAAGTTGGCGGAGATTATCCGGGTGTCCGAGCTTGGCTATGCGGCCGGCTTCACCGCTTCCGAATTGGGGAAGCCCGAAGTATACATTCCTGGGGTGGGATTTAGGCCTTATGGGCCGGGAAGTTATATCCCCCATTCCATTTATGCCAACGTGGGCCGCAACCTAACCGGGGAGGCGGTTTTCCGGGAGGCCGAAATTCTTTGCGACGTTTCCGGAGGGATTCCGGCCACCTTCCCCCATGAAGGGGATTTTGTGAACCCCGAGACTAAAGATCTCTTATACAAATACATCACCCGTAACCCGGAAATTCCACCGCAAGATGCCGCCCAGCTCTGGCGGTACGTGGGCGACCTGCTCTGCTCAGCCACGGGTGGAATTCACCAGTTTGGAGCGTTTCATGGTGGGGGCTCGCCAATCATGGAAGCTATTGCTATCACTACCCAGTATGACATCGAGGCCCGTAAAAAAATGGTCAGGAAGCTCGCGGGCATACCGGACAGGCCCAAAAATCCGGAAATGCCAGGAACAAAGAAATGATAAACGCAGGGAGCCAGGGGCACGGAGCTCCCCGCTCCTTGCTGACTGAAAAGGAGGTTATCGATGAGAGAAGTGGTCATTGCCGGATATTTGCGTACTGCCCAGTCGCGGTCCCGTCCCAATGATCCACCCCGGGACTGGTTTCACAAAGTAAGATCCGATGACCTATTAGCGAAGCTTCTTCCCGAAGTCATCAAAAGAACGGGAATAAAAGCCGAAGAGATCGAAGATTTCATCGTGGGATCAGCCACGGGCGTGAATGAGCAATGGAGTTATGGAGGGCGGTTCCCCATTTTCCTGGCCAACCTCCCGCAAACGATCGCGGCCAAATTTGTAGACCAACAATGTGGTTCGGCCATGGCTGGAATTCATGTCGGGTTTATGGAAATTGCCATGGGATTTGCCGACATCGTGATGATTGGGGGAATGGAACACATGACCCGCGTTCCCATAGGGGGACCCCTTTTGGAGAAAGGGGCCATTGCCCCTAATATGCGCCTTTTCACGGATCCGGCCTATAAACACTGGGATATGATGACCACCATGAATATGGGGTTTACCGCGGAGAAGCTCTTTGCCCAGAGTGGCTTAACTAAAGAAGACATGGATCGCTGGGGAGTACGTTCCCACCAGCTGGCGGCCAAGGCCCAAAAGGAAGGTTTTTTCAAGGATGAAATCTTACCCATCGAGGCCGAACAGGCAGATGGAAAAATGATGGTGGTGGATAAAGATCAGGCCGTCCGGGCAGACACCACCATGGAAGGGATGAAGGACCTGAAGCCGGCGTATAAACCGGACGGGGCAGTCACTGCAGGGACTTCCTCACCCCTAAATGCTGCGGCTACCTCCATGATCCTGATGTCCAAGGAGACCGCCAAAAAGAAAGGGATCCAGCCTATGGCCGTTATCCGGTCCATCGGCTTTGCCGGAGTGGACCCAACCATCATGGGAGCCGGCCCGGTTCCCGCCAGCCGCAAGGCCTTAGAAAAGGCTGGTTTGCAGGTTAAAGACATCGATTACTGGGAGATCAACGAAGCCTTTGCCATTGTCGTTTTAAACTGCGCCAAAGAACTCGGAATTGATCCGGATCGGGTCAACGTCATGGGTGGAGGATTAGCCATCGGGCATCCGCTCGGGGCAACCGGGATCCGCCTGGTTGGAACGCTGGCCCGAATTTTGAAAGCAAAAGGTGGCCGATATGGACTGGCCAACGCCTGTGTTGGCGGCGGTCAGGGTGTGGCCACGATTATTGAGAGAGAACCTTGAAAAAAAGTGTCAGTGTCAGTGGTTAGGGTGAGTAAAAATATGTCGATTTTGACACTGACACTCACACTCATCACTCAAAAAGGAGGAAAGCAATGAACGTTGACGATATTAAAAAAATTGGCGTGGTGGGGGCGGGAAACATGGGACATCAAATTTCGCTCCTTTGTGCAATTCATGGGTATCAAACCATCTGTACAGACATCGTTCCGGACATCTTAAAGAAGGCCGAAAAATTTGCCGATACCTACCTGCCTGGGCGGGTGGAGAAGGGGAAAATGACCAAGGAAGTAGCCGAGAACGCCCGGAAAAATATCTCCTTTACCTTGGATTTGAAAGAAGCGGTGCAAGACGCTGATTACGTCATTGAAGCGGCGGTGGAAGTTCTTGAGGTCAAGAGAAAAGTTTTCGCCGATCTCGACCGTCTGGCTCCGGCCCATGCCATCTTAGCTACCAACAGCTCGTACCTCGTGAGCTCTCTCGTCGCCGACGCAACGAAACGGCCGTCGAAAGTGGTTAACATGCACTTTTTCAACCCGGCGTTGGTGATGAAACTCGTCGAAGTGGTTAAGGGCCCCCACGTCTCCGACGAAACGGCCAAGGTCACCATGGACCTTTCCGAGAAGCTGGAAAAGATTCCGGTCCTCCTCAAGAAAGAAGTGGAGGGATTCCTGCTCAACCGGATCTTCCGAGTGATCGGCCGCGAGGCCCTTTGGATGTTGGAGATGGGAATCGCCAGCTTTGAGGACATCGATAAAGCCTGCGTCTACGGCGCCGGGCATCCCATGGGGCCCTTCCGGCTGATGGACCTGACCGGAATCGACCTCAACTACATCAGGTCCATGGAACGCTTCAAAGAGACCGGAGATCGGACCGACCTGCCCTCCCCCAGCGCTGTGGAAAGATACATGAAGGGCCACTACGGGGAGAAGGCCGGCAAGGGTTGGTATGACTACAGTAAAAAATAGCATAGTGTCCTGAGTCGTTAATTGGTCAAATAAATCAACGATGGTCTGAAGGCCCGGGCGAAAGCCCGCTGCGCTGGCCAAAATGAGGCGGTGGTCTCCTCTTGAACGAGCGGAGCGAGGCTTGCTCTAAAATCCATAAGTGGTATGCAGCAGTTGCCGCCCCGCTGGCTTCTTGACGGAAACAAGGCTGTTGCTACCAAGCCAGCCATTTCCCGGCCGATTTTGGCGGCGCGCATCGGTCCTCCGTCCGGGCCACGGCAAATTTTGTCAACGAATTTCTGACTCAGGACACTAGAGCAGAGAGTAAAAAGAAAGGAGGTTTTTTAACTCTAAGCTCTATACTCGCAGCTTTTAGCTTAAGGAACTCCCATGCCCTTCGAAGAAGAACTGGAGGAATTAAAGCGCCGCAAGGCCAAAGCTTTGCAAATGGGCGGGCCGGAAAAGGTAAAGCGCCAGCACGACCAGGGGAAGCTTACGGCCCGTGAGCGTATTGCCAACCTTCTCGATCCAGGGACCTTTTTCGAAGTAGGAATGCTCAGCCACTCCGACATGCCGGGGATGGAGGATAAAACTCCGGCAGACAGTAAAATTGTCGGTTTCGGCAAAATCGACGGGCGAACGGTAGCGGTTGTAGCCAACGACTTTACAGTACTGGCCGCTACCTCCAGTCGGGTGGCCGGGCACAAAGAAGGGGAGATTAAAGGAATGGCTCTGCGCAAGGGGTTCCCTCTCGTGTACCTGGGGGAGGCTGGCGGGGCGCGCATGCCGGACATCATGGGATCGAAGGGGATGGGCTCCTTCGGCGGCGGAGGATACGATACCTTTCTCCAGCTCAACAGCCGGGTGAGAAAGTCGCCCATGGTAACTGCGATCATGGGGGAATGTTATGGTATGCCCACCTGGATGGCCTGTCTCTCTGATTTCGTTGTCCAGGTGAAAGGAAGCGCTATGGGCGTTTCTGGACCCCGGGTACTTGAGTTGGCCATCAGCGAAAAAGTCACTGACGAAGAACTTGGGGGATGGAAAGTGCATGCCGAAATCACCGGCAACTCCGACCGGGTGGCCAAAAACGAGGAAGAATGTTTCGACGGAGGTAACCTGTTTTCCCTGAAGCCGCTTTTCGGCAAGAGTGTGATTACCTCTCTGGCGCGGGTGGACGGCCGGGTGGTCGGGATCATCGCCAATCAGCCCTATTTTAATGCGGGCGCCATGGATACGGACGGAATCGACAAGGTGATCAGTTTCCTTTGCCTCTGTGATTCTTACAACATCCCTCTGCTCTTCTTCCATGATACTCCGGGTTTTCTGGTGGGCAAGGAAGCAGAGCGGAAGCGGGTGGGTGCACGGGTGATGAATTACATGAACGCTCTGGGTCAGATCACTGTTCCCAAAATCTCCATCATCGTTCGTAAAACCTATGGCATGGCCTTCTGGAATATGGCGGGGTCGGGATGTGCTGCCGAATTCCTGGTAGCCTGGCCGACCGCTGAGATGAGCTTTGTGGATCCGGAGATCGCTGCCAACGTGGTCTTCGGCGGAAAGCTTCAAAACTCCCCGAACCCCGCCGCCCAGCGGGAGAAGCTGGTTCAGCAGCTGATTGAAGACAGCGCTCCATACCCGGCGGCAGGAATGCATTACATCCACGATGTCATCGACCCCCGGGAAACTCGGGATTACATCATTCGAGCCCTGGAGATCTGTCAGGATCGTAGAACAGGCGGTATCGGTGAACATCGCCTGGCTAACTGGCCGACGAAGTTTTAAATCAGTTTCGCTAGGCGCTATGCGTTTTTTTAACTAATCTATAGGAGGTAGCAAAATGGATTTCTCGTTAAAAGGCAAGGTTGCCCTAATCACCGGGGCGAGTCGGGGGATTGGTCAAGCAGTGGCTATCGGGTTGGCTCAGGCCGGTGCCGATATTGCTATTGCTAGCCGGAAACTTCCCGACCTGGAGAAGGTGGCAGAGCAGGTAAGAAAAACGGGGAGAAAATGCCTGCCGGTAGCGGCTCATGTGGCCCGGGTGGAGGAGATCAATAATCTCGTTGGCCAAGTGATGGCAGAGTACGGAAAGATCGACATCCTGGTGAACAATGCTGCTACCAACCCCACGATGGCCTCGGCTATGGACGTAGATGAACGGGCCTGGGATTCGATTATGAACCTCAACCTTAGGGGGTTGTTCTTTCTGAGCCAGGCGGTAGCCCGGCTGATGAAAGAAAAAGGGGGAGGGAAAATTATCAACATTTCCTCCATCGCCGGGATTTCTCCCGACCTATTACCGGTTTATTCCATAAGCAAGGCCGGGGTGATTATGGCTACTAAGGTGATGGCCCAGCAGTGGGCTCAATACAATATCCGGGTAAATGCGGTCGCCCCGGGCCTCACCAAAACTCGCTTCAGTGAAGCCCTATGGAAAAACCCGGACATCCTGAAATTGGCTATGGGCAAAACCCCCATGGCCCGGGTAGCTGATCCCGAGGAAATGGTGGGCGCGATCCTTTACCTGGCCGCGGATGCATCCAGTTATGTAACCGGCCAGGTCATTGCCATAGACGGCGGAACCACCATATAGCCGCTGGAAATATAAAATCCGAAAATCTCGGGGAAGGCCGTAAAGCGGCTTTCCCG